>CALKFX010000001.1 GCA_938084875.1 uncultured Flavobacteriales bacterium
CCATAATTTTCAATTGTAGAAAGATTAGAAAATACAATCTCACCAAACTTCTCTAATTTTTTAAGCTGACTTTTATTGAGCGATTCAAATGCAGATTGCGACATAACAATAATTGGAGAGTTATTTGCACCAATGACTTGTAGCATATTTCCAGCAAAATTATTCATTTGAGTAGCGGTAATTTCAATAACTTCTTTATTAGTTTCTTGAAGGGAATTTAAAACCTTAACCTTTTCCAGTTGGTCATAAATTGTCTCTAAACAAATAACAGAAAATCTATCTCCCAGACACATCATTACATTGGTATGGTAAATTGGTGACTGTATTTGGTTAACTGTGTGAAGAGCATTGAAGTGAACAATATTATAATTCATTTTCTGGCCAAAATCAACTAAAATTTTTTTGGAAGTTCTTTCCGACAAAGCAGCATAAGCTATTTTATTTTTTCTATCTAGAATCATACTTCCTGTTCCTTCTAGATAAAGGTTTTCTTGCTCATAGATTGTAAAATCAACAGTAGATTTAATTTTAAAATTTAGTTTTTTTTCTAGTAAGTTAAAAATTTCTAAGTCTCTTTCCTTTCTTCTGCTTTTGGCAAACATTGGGTATAGAATTTTAGTTCCGTCTTTATGAACAGAAAACCAATTATTGGGAAAGACAGCATCTGGATTTAGGTGATTATCCTTAGGATCAAATACAGTCACCTTAACCCCTTTACTATCTAATTTATAAACCATATTATCAAATTCTCTAAGGGCATTCTCAGATATCTCTTTTTGGTTTTGATTGCTTATTGGATTTTGAAAATGGTTGTTTTCTGCAGTCTCAGCATTATAGGTGAAACCCGTTGGTTTAATCATTAAAATACTATTTGTTATTTGCGACATTACTCTCGTATTAATGGAAGAGTAGAACATCTAAACAAACCTCCCATTTTAGATATTTCTGAATAATTTATATCCTCTACTAAAATATCTTTTTGTTGTAACCAACTATTCAATCTTGAAAATCTAGAATCGGAAATTACCACATTTGGAGAAATCGAAAAAATGTTAGAATACATATTATTTTTTTCGTCTTTAGAAATGTAAAACAAATTAGACTTACCGATTAATTCTTCTAAATAAACAACATCACTTTTATTTTTAAAAGAATCTGGAGCTATTATGGCTAAATCGTTGGAAACTGGCTGAAAACAACAATCTAGATGTAAGGTGTTTTCGTTTTTATAGTTATCCGATTTGAATAGTTCAAAACCCATAACCTTTTTATTGGGGAAATTATTTTTAATAAAATCTACAGCTTCGAAATTGGTTCTAGCAACTTTATATTTATTAAAATCTGTTGGGTTAGAAGCTCCAATAAAAACATGGTCTTTAAAAATAGTGACATCCCCACCTTCAATCTTTGCTTTAGAATTAATCTTTAGAACTTTCTCAGTACTAATTTGAGCAAGAATATGATCAATAGCTGGAATTTCGCTAGATCTATTTTCAATGATATTGGAAATTAAGAAAGTGTCTTGTATAACAAACCCTAAATCTCTAGCAAAAACTTGATTAAGATTTAGAATATTTTCTGGTCTTAAAACCTCCACATTGTACTTATTCAACAATTCCAAAAAATCTGTCATCTCCTTAGAAATATCTATTTCAGAAGGATAAGAGTTATTTTCTACATGGTAAATGGAGGAAGGGTCAAAGCATTCTTCTATATTGGGAACAGGACCAATATCGTTAGGAATTCCCAAAACCACCGATTTTAACAACCCTGTTTCACTATTTACACTGAGAGATATTTTAGAATTTGAATTCAATTTTCTATTTAATTAACAGAGAGATTAGTTAGGCAAAAATACAATTAATTATCAACTAAAATTTTCCTTAAAATATTTTGGTGATCGGTCTTAATTGAAATGAAATATTCGCCATTTTTAAATTTAAGAGAATCTATTTTAAAAATCTTCTCCCCCTTTTCAATATTACCATTATAAATCTTTTCAAGTTGTTTTTCTTTTTTATCTAAAATATTAAAGTCTATGTTTTGTTCGTTACTTAAAGTAATTCCTATTTGAACATCTCCTTTAAATTCACTTGGAATTGGCAATAGGTCAATGTAATTCTTAGCATTTAGATTTTTGTTTTTTCTAAGGGAATAGATAAACTTAATTAGCTTAACCAATAACCAAAAACCAAGAATAACAGAAACTACACCAATAGAATTTATTAAAACTCTCCAAAATACGCTAGATGACCAAAGTTCTTTCATATATTAATCAAAATTAGAAAACAAATTGGCATAGTACCATTTCAATTTTGATATTTATACAATCTTTGTAACAAATAATATTTTTATTGGATTTTAAAATTAGGATAAATAAAATTTTTCAGGCGTTTGATCTTCCACTTCCTGGAAAACAGGCCCATATAGAATTGGCTCCATACAGAAATGAAATAGAGTTAGATTTTAAAAATAAAAACCCAAAAATTGCAAGCACTTTATTACTAATCTATCCTAAAGATGGGGAAACATTTTTTTGTTTAATTGAACGTCAAGAGTACGAAGGGACCCATAGCAATCAAATATCTTTTCCAGGTGGTAAAAATGAAAGTGGTGAATCTATGAAAGAAACAGCTTTGAGAGAAACTATGGAAGAGATTGGCGTTGATCCTATTTCCATAAATATTATTGGCGAGTTATCACAAGTATTTGTCCCTCCGAGTAATTTTTTAATTCATCCATTTGTTGGCTATTGTGATTTTACACCAGATTTCAGAGCTAATGAAAGAGAAGTTAAAAGAATAATTGAAGTAAATATTGATGAGCTTTTCAAAAAAGATGTGATTAAAATTAAAAAGATGAGCTTTAAAAAAAGTAGTGGAAATGTGAATTTTGAAGTGCCTTATTTAGATTTAAATAATAAAATAGTTTGGGGAGCTACAAGCGTCATTCTTAATGAGTTTAGAAGAATGTTACAACTTTAATTTGTATCCAACTCCTTTTACTGTTTTGATATATTGATTACCAATTTTTTCTCTTAATTTTCTAATATGGACATCAATAGTTCTGTCACCGACAATAATATCATCACCCCATACTCTAGCTAATATTACTTCTCTAGTAAAAACTTTACCTGGTTTGGAGAATAGAAGTGCTAATAACTCAAATTCTTTTTTAGGAAGTAACATTTCTTCTCCTTTGAGAATCGCAACATATTTTTCGGTATCAATTTCCAATTCAACATTTGATTCAGAATTAACTTTAGATTCTGTTCTTCTTAGAAGTGCTTTAATTCTACTTATTAAAACTCTTGGTTTTATTGGCTTATTAATATAATCATCTGCACCAGCATTTAACCCAGCTATTTGAGAATAGTCTTCGGCTCTAGCAGTTAAAATAGCTATTAAAGTACCATTTAAAAGATTATCTTCTCTAAACTCTATACAGGTTTCTATGCCATCCATTTCTGGCATCATTAAATCTAATAAAACAAGATCAGGCAAAAAGTCTTTGGCAATTTTAAGAGCTTCTTTTCCATTAGAAGCTTTCATAGTTTTAAAACCTTCCTTTGTGAGATGGTAATCTAATAGTTCCAAGATATCTTTTTCATCGTCTACAATCAATATTTTTTTAGACATAATTTTAATTTTTTATAAAAATAATCAGCAAATTTATATTAATGCTATCATTTAAGTTAACATTTTATTAATAAAAAATATCTAAAACATTTAACATCACTTAGTCTTTATTTAACAGTAATAATATAGTGTTAACATACATATAATTAATTTTTAACGATTAGTAAAGAGTGTAATTAAGTTTTACAAGTTTCTTTGTCACATAATTTAACTTTTAAATAAAAAATCAAATAATGAAAAATATAAAATTACCTTTTTTTGCTGCAATCCTCACATTAGGGTTGTTAAATAGTTGTGGAACTGACGGATGTACTGACCCAACTGCTACAAATTACAATTCAGATGCTACCAAAGATGATGGTTCTTGTGAATTTGCTGCTACAGAATACAAACTTTCTGGAACTTTAGCTGCTAATCAAACATTAGATGCTTCAGTAGTATGGTCTTTAGAAGGAAGAGTTATTGTACCAAGTGGTGTAACTTTAACTATTCCGGCAGGTACTATAATAAAAGCTAAAGCTGGTACTGGAGCAAATGCTTCTTCTTTAGTAATTGCTAGAGGTGGAAAATTAATGGCAGAAGGTACTGCTAGTGCTCCTATTGTTATGACTTCAGAATCTGACGATATTACTGTGGGTCAAACTGCTGGATCATCATTAAATGAGAACGTAAGAGGATTATGGGGAGGTTTATTGGTTTTAGGCAATGCTCCATGTTCCTTTTCTGGTGATGTAACTGAGTTACAAATTGAAGGAATTCCTGCTTCCGAAACCAATGGATTATACGGCGGTAGCGATCCTGCTGATAATTCAGGTGTAATACAATATGTTTCTATTAGACATGGTGGTGCTGAAATTGGTGAAGGCAATGAAATCAATGGTTTGACATTAGGTGGTGTTGGTACTGGCACAACAATTGATCATATTGAAGTGGTTGGTAATGTAGATGACGGTGTAGAGTTTTTTGGTGGAACTGTTAATGCTTCTGAACTATTAGTATGGGGACAAGGTGATGATGGATTAGATATTGATCAAGCTTATGCAGGTACTATTTCTAATTCAATGGTTATCCTAAATTCTGCTTCCGATCATGCTCTAGAAATTGACGGCCCTGAGGGTTCTGCTCCAGGAAGTTTTACACTTAATAATATAACCTTAGTCGGAACTAATGATGAATGTTCTGCTACTGGTGTAGATGGTGAAATTTCTGATTACAGAAAAGGTGCTACTGGTGCTAATAACAATGTATATGTAATGAATTTCACAGATGGTAAAGATATAGAATTAGACAAAGATGAAGATGCTAATAGTTACACAGCCGGAACATTAACTTTTTCTGGATATGAATTTACTCCAGCTACAGATGGCGGTTCAGATTGCTTTACACCAAATCTTACTGATGGTTCTATATTTAATGATAAATCTTCTGTTGGATCTACTTTTGAAGCAGATGGTGCTACAATTTGTACAGTGGTATCTACAGGTTCTAATACTGTAGGAGCTAACACTTCTGATTTTTCTTGGACATATGCATCTTCCAAAGGAGCTTTTTAAAATACGTCAATTAACATTTAGTTAATATATTAAGTAAAAGTTAAATTTTAAAAAACTGCCTTGTTAAAATAACAAGGCAGTTTTTTTTATGTATATAATTGCAGAAAATTTGATTAAGTGAGAATACTTACATTATTGTTTTTTTCCTTTATATTTTCTTCATATTTTTCACAAAGTAAAATTATAGGCAAGGTTATTGATGAAGAATTCAATGAAACAATGCCCTTTGCCAATGTCTTAGTAAAAGGTACAAACATTGGTGTTACAACTGATTTTGACGGAAATTATTCTATAAAAATTGAACCTGGCACTTATACTCTTGTTTTTTCGTTTGTAGGTTACAGAACTAAAGAACTAACTGATATAAAGGTTGAACAAAATGATATAAAAGAAATCAATGTTAATCTTTTATCATCTTCAGTAGGATTAGAAGAAGTAATTATTTCAGTATCTGTTCAAAAAAATACAGAGGAAGCATTACTAATGATGCAAAAAAAATCAGCCAATTTAATGGATGGTCTTTCATCAGAAGCTTTTAAAAAAGTTGGCTCAAGTAATTTGGCCAATGCCATAAAGAGAGCCCCTGGTGTTTCTATAATGGGTGGTAAATATGTATATGTTCGGGGACTAGGAGATAGATATACCAAATCCATATTAAATGGCATAGATATTCCTGGATTAGATCCGGATAGAAATACCATTCAAATGGATTTATTTCCTACTAATATTTTAGATAATGTTCAAATAATTAAATCTTTTACTGCAGATCTACCTGCTGACTTTACAGGAGGATTAGTAAACATAGTAACCAAAGAATTTCCTTCTAAAAAAAGCCCTGCTCTCTCAATAAGTTTAGGATATAACCCAACCATGCATTTTAATTCAGAATATAAATCATATAAAGGCAGCTCAACTGACTTTTTAGCTTTTGATAATGGGCAAAGAGACATTCCAATAGAAAATAATTTATCAAGTTTTTACAATCGATCTCTTAACGACTTGTACACTAATAATTTAAATGCTGATTTCCCCAATCTTTCTTCGCAAGATTACAATACCATAAACGTTCTTTCTAATTCTTTTAACCCAATAATGGCAGCTGAAAAAAGTAATAGTTTAATGAATATGTCTTTAGGCTATTCAACTGGAAATCAATTAGACGTTGGTAAGAAAGAACATACAATTGGTTGGTTAGGAGCTATTTCTTATAATAATCAAACAGAATATTACAAAGAAGCCATTGATAATTATTTTAATACTAACACCAATCCTGATGTTTATGTCTTGGATACATTTCGTACACAAAGGGGAGAAATAGGAATTAATAATATTATACTTAGTGGTTTAGGAGGTCTTTCATATAGAACAGACCAATCAAAGTTTAAATTGACTTTAATGCATATTCAAAACGGCGAGAAAAAAGCTGGACGTTTTAGACAAGAAAATAGATTTACAGACTTTGTTGACTATAACAAGGATAATTTAGAGTATAGTCAAAGAAGTATCACCAATATTATTCTTAACGGTACTCATACCATAATTGATTCTTCGTTTTTGTCTAAATTGGTAGATAAAATAGAATGGAAAATATCTCCTACTATTTCAAAGATTCATGATAAAGATGTAAGATCAACAATATTTATTGATGATAATAACGCTTTTAAATACAAGGACAATACCCAACCAACAAGAATTTGGAGGTTTTTAAATGAAAATCATTTTAATTCTAAAATAGATTTCACTAAGAATTATGAGCTTGATAGTGAAAAAGCAAAATTTAAGTATGGAGCATTAGCAACTTATCAGACAAGAGATTTTCAAATAGCTAGATTCCAAGTAAGCTGTTGGGATGATCCTTCCGTTTGGTCGGTAATAAATGGAGACCCAAATTTAATTTTTGACCCTAATGTATTGGTAACAGAATCAAATCCTATTGGAAGCTATATGAATCCAAGAGCTACAATTACGGATAGAAGTAGTCAGTTTGAGTCCACCAAAAGAAATTTTTCTGGATATATATCCAATGAATTAAAATTATTTGGAGTTTTAAAAACTATCGTTGGTCTTAGAATGGAAAAGTTTGATTTGTTCTACACTGGTCAAAATTCAAGTGGTGATAATTTTAATAATAAAAATGTAATAAACAAACTAGACTTATTTCCAACAGGAAATTTCATTTTCCAAATGTCTGAAAACAGTAATTTAAGAACTTCCTTAACAAGAACAACTGCTAGGCCATCTTTTAAAGAAGCTTCTATTGCTCAAATATTTGACCCCTTATCCAATATGACTTTTGTTGGAAATATTGATTTAAAACCAACTTATATTCAAAATTACGATATTAGATACGAGTACTTTGGGAAATTTTCTCAAATGATGGCAATAAGTTTTTTTTATAAAACATTTCAAGACCCTATTGAAATGACCTACTACGAATCTGCACCTACTAATTTTACACCTGCAAATTTAGGTTCTGCTACAGTAGGTGGAATCGAATTTGAAATAAGAAAAAATTTAGAATTCATTTCAGTGGGACTTAAGGATCTTTCATTTAATGTAAATATGTCTTTTATAGAATCTCGTCTTACTTTTAGTGAATCTGAAAAATCTAGAAGAGAAAGTAGTAAAAGAACTGGAGAGACTGTGGGTGATTACAGAACACTTCAAGGACAAGCCCCTTATTTAATTAACTCTGGTATTAGCTATACCAATCCTGACAAAGGAATACAAACAGGAATATTCTACAACGTTCAAGGAAAAACTTTAGAAATTGTTGGAGATGGATTTAGACCAGATGTATACAGAATACCTTTTCACAGTCTAAATTTTAATTTAAGTAAAACTTTTGGAAAAGAAAGGAAATCAACCGTCAATCTAAGGGCAAATAATCTTTTGGGAGATGTAAAAGAAAGTATGGTGGAATCTTATGGAACGGAAGCTCTAAATTTTAGATTGAGAAATCCTGGAAGAATTTTTTCATTAGGATTTAAGTATAGATTCTAATTTAATTCTTAATTTGATTTATAAATATGAATTTTGGTTTTTTTGAAATACTAACATTAGTTGGCTCTTTAGGTTTTTTCATCTATGGAATGAAAATAATGAGTGAAGGTATTCAAAAGCTAGCTGGATCTAAAATGAGAAATATTTTAGGTGCAATTACTAACAATAAGTTTGCTGGAATTTTTACAGGATTTTTTACCACATCAGTTATTCAATCTTCAAGCGCAACTACAGTTATGATTGTAAGTTTTGTAAATGCTGGCCTACTCTCTCTTCGACAGGCAATTGGGGTGATAATGGGCGCTAATATTGGAACCACTGTAACAGCATTTTTAGTTCTAGGATTAGGTTTTGGAAAATTAAGCTTAGCAACCTATTCTCTTCCATTAATAGCAATCGGATTGCCATTGATTTTTTTCAAAAAAGATAGTCTTAATTCTCTTGGAGATTTCATAATTGGTTTTGCTTTACTATTTATGGGTTTAGAGGCATTAAAAAAATCAGTTCCCTCTTTTGATGAAGGTGGATTTTATGAACTTATTGAACCATTAACAGGAAGTGGGATATTTTCAGTTATCATTTTTGTTTTTATTGGAACTTTTGTTACCATATTAGTCCAATCCTCTAGCGCAGCTATGGCACTTACTTTAGTTTTATGCACAAAAGGACTGCCCTTTGAATTTGCTGCAGCAATTGTTCTTGGTGAAAATATTGGGACAACAGTTACTGCTAATATTGCTGCTATTATAGGAAATATACATGCAAAACGAGCAGCTCTTGCTCATTTAATATTTAATCTGTTTGGAGTTATATGGATGATAATTTTATTCAATTTTTTCATAGAGAATATTGAAGAATTTGTAAAGCTTAATTCAGAATGGTTCCCATTTGACAACTCCTCAAAACAGTCTATTGAAAACTCTACTATTCAGTGGTCATTAGCATTATTTCATTTAACCTTTAATATTCTAAACACTCTATTACTTGTATGGTTTGTAGAAAATATAGAAAAAATTGTTACCAGAGTAATTTATTCTAAAGTAGAAGAAGATGAAATATTTCAACTTAAATATTTTTCCAATACGACCTTATCAAGTGAGTTTTCGATTCTTGAAGTAAGAACTGAGCTTTTAAAGTTTATTAAAATCACATCAAAAATGAATTCGTTTTTAAAGTCTCTTATTCTAGAAACTGACAAAAGAAAATTTTCTAAAATCCTTCAGAAAATTAAACAGTATGAAGAGATTACAGATAGAATTGAAGGTGAAGTATCGGAATATTTATCTAAGGTAAATGAAACAGAGTCTACTCAAAAGACTAACGAAGAGATAAAATCTATACTAAGTATTATTAATGATTTAGAAAGCATTGGAGATTCTTATTATTCTATTTCTAAACTTATTCAAAGAAAATCAGAAAATAATATATATTTTGTTCCTATTCAAAGAAACAATATTCTTAAAATGATTGAAAAAGTAGAAAATCTATTTACTCAGTTAAAAAAGTATGTTGGAGATACAGATGTCAAAACCTCTAAAATAATTAAAAAAGAAAAGATGGAAATCAACAAATTACATTATGAGTTGAAAAAAGAGCATCTAATAAATATTTCTAATAATAAATATAGTATTAAAAGTGGGGTAATTTATTCAGATGTTTTGTCTGGATTAGAAAATATAACTAATAATATAATAGACGTAAGAGACTCTATAAATTAATTATTTGAAGTCTGTGCTATTTGACCGTTATTAGTAACAATTTTCCAGTTACTAATTCTTTTTCCTGATTCATATAATATAACAGCAGAATAATCACCTTCATTATTCCAAACAATCCATTTACCATCACGATTTCCATGGTTATCGAAACATGTTTTAGATATTAATTCTCCCTTCTCAGACCAAGAAAGCCAAGAACCAACTTTTTCACCATTCAGATAAGATCCTTTTTGTTTTAATTTGCCATTATCGTAATAAGAAGAAAATTTCCCATTATGTAAACCATTAAGAATTTCGTAAGAAAACATTACGTTTCCAGACTCATAAAAGTTTTGGAATTTACCCTCTAGTGGAATTCCACTATTTGTAGTAAATACACCATTAATTTGAGTGATTTCTTGAGAATAAAAAACACAAGAAACTAAAGTTAGAAGAGTAATAAATAAATTTTTCATAGTGCTAATATAGTAAAAAAAATCTAATGTTAAGTTAATGTTAACAAAATATTATTTTAGAGTTACTTTAATATGATTTGAAAGTAAATCACTAGTAAGGTGATAAAACATTTAAATATATAAAGAATAAGATTTTTAATATTCAATAAAAAAATTCATATTTGCAGCCGAATTAACTAAACCGGGTTTCGGACCCTTTTAAAAACAATTAATATGGCAACTAAAATTAGACTTGCAAGACACGGAAAAAAAGGCAAACCTTTTTACCACATAGTAATCGCCGACTCTAGAGCTAAAAGAGACGGAAGGTATATCGAAAGAATTGGATCCTACGATCCTAACAAAAATCCAGCAATTATAGATATTGATTTTGAAAGAGCTTTACACTGGGTAGGTGTAGGTGCACAACCTACTGATACAGTTAGGGCTATGCTTTCTTACAGAGGAGTTCTATACAAAAACCATTTACTTAAAGGAGTTAAAAAAGGTGCACTTACTGAAGCAAAAGCAGAAGAAAAGTTCAATAAATGGTTAGAAGAGAAAGAAAGTAAGATTGAATCCAAAATATCTTCTTTAGAAAATGCAGAGCAAAAAGCTATTGCTGATGCGTTAAATGCAGAAAAAGAAAAGAATGCTGCAAGAGC
>CALKFX010000002.1 GCA_938084875.1 uncultured Flavobacteriales bacterium
CCAATTACAACCTGTTCAAAACAATTCAAATCCAAATAAGATAGTAGAGGGAAATCCAGATTTAAGACCAGACTACTCTCATCAGTTGAACGTATCTTACAACCATTGGAAAGGATTAACAGGAAGCTATATTTGGTCTAATTTAAGCTATAGAAGAGTAATGAATCCATTCTCTAATGAAATTACTTACGATAATTTTGGAAGAACTACCTCCAAAACTGTAAATATGGATTCTAGTGCAAATGAGTTTGCGTCCCTTTATGTAGGGGGGAAAATTCCAATCGGAAGTACTCCTCTAGGAATTAATTTTAGAAATTCTTCAAATTACAACATCACCAATAGTATAATTGATAGACTAAAAAACACTACCACTACTCTTTCACAATCCAATGAAATTTCTTTGGAGTGGGATACTGACTCTACTTTTTTAGAAATTGGTGCAGAAATAAGCTATTCTAAGCCCACTAACAGCCTTAACTTAATTAGCCAACCGTTTATTACCCAATACTATTTTTTAGACACAGAAATCGAATTACCTTGGAAAATGACTTTCTTTTCTGAAACAGGATATACCGTTAACTCACAGCTATCAGATGGATACGATATTAATTTTTTGATTATTAATTTCTCCTTAGAAAAAAGATTTAATAAAAGAGAAAACCTAATTCTATCTATAGAAGGGAATGACATTCTTAACCAAAATATAATTGCACAAAGACTAATTCAAAACAATATTATCATTGACAATAAAACAACCATAATATCTAGATATTTTTTAGCAAGACTAACCTATAAGTTCAATAACAACAAAACAAAATCTCAAGATGAATCATTTCATTAAATATTTAATAAGTTTAATTTTTTTGTTTAATATTCAATATTCTAATGGACAAATTACCCATGGAGTTATACTTTTTGAAAGAAAAACCAACCTTTTAAAAAAATACGATTCCCCAGAATCTCAAAGATGGTTAAGAGGGGAAAAAGTCAAAATAGATAGATTTAACTTACATTTCGCTCCTGAAAAATCTATTTTTCTACCTTTAGAATCAGCTATTCCTTCTAAAGCAGATTGGGCCACTTCCAAAAACACAGTTGTCCAAGATTTTGAAAAAGAAGAAAGAATATGTGTTTATACCCTTTTTGGAGAAAGTAAAGTTGTAAAAGACATTTTAGTTGAAAGAGACTGGAAGATTACGGAAAGAAAAAGAAATATTGCTGGATACAGCTGTAGAAGAGCAATATGGAATAAAAATGACAGTACAAGAATTTATGCCTGGTATACAGATCAACTTATTCCATCTACAGGTCCAGAAACTTTTAATGGCTTGCCTGGAACCATACTTGGATTAGCTACAGAAGATGGCGGTGTTGTTTATTTTGCCAAATTAGTGCAAGAGAAATATCAAAACGTTGACGAGCTTATTTCAGAGATTAAAATCAAAAATTTTAGCACTGAAAAAGAGTTAAAAGATGAACTTATTAAAAAAAGCAAATCAAATCCATGGATGAGCAGAGTAGTTGCCTACTTATTTGAATGGTAATTTAAGTAAATTATCTACAATAGCATCCACGCTCATCCCATCAGCTTCTGCAACATAATTTTTAACTACTCTATGTCTTAATATTGGTTTTGCTAATGCCTTAACATCTTCAATATCTGGAGAATATTTACCATTTACCAAAGCATGGCACTTTGCTCCAAGAACTAAAAACTGAGAAGCTCTTGGCCCTGCTCCCCAAGAAATATATTTCTTAATATCTTCTGTTGCCATAGATTCATTTGGCCTAGTCTGAACGGCTAGCTTTACTGCATATTCTACCACATTGGAAGAAATAGGTGTTTTTTTAACTAAATCTTGAAAATAGATAATCTCCTGTGCAGAAATCACTTTTTCAACTTTTTTAGAAATTGACCCTGTAGTTCCTTCGATAATAGATAATTCCTCCTTAAAACTTGGATATTTCACTAAAATATTAAACATAAACCTATCTAACTGGGCCTCTGGCAATGGATAAGTTCCCTCCTGCTCTATTGGATTTTGAGTTGCTAAAACAAAAAAAGGATTATCTAACTTATAATTATTTCCCGCAACTGTAACACTTCTTTCCTGCATGGCTTCAAGTAAAGCAGCTTGGGTTTTTGGAGGAGTTCTATTGATTTCATCGGCAAGGACAATATTTGCAAAAACTGGGCCTTTTAGAAATTTAAAATTTCTAGACTCGTCTAATATTTCAGCGCCTATAATATCAGAAGGCATTAAATCAGGCGTAAATTGAATTCTGTTAAAAGAAAGCCCCATACACTCTGCTATAGTATTTATCATTAAGGTTTTTGCCAATCCAGGAACGCCAACCAATAAAGCATGTCCTTTGGAAAATACACTTATTAGAATTTGATCAATCACCTCTTCTTGGCCAACTATTACTTTTGAAATTTCTGTCTTAAGAGTCTTAAATTTTTCTAAAAAAGCATCGGCTGCTTCAACATCAGATTTGTACATTAATAAAATTTTATGCTAAATATATATTAATTTAAGTTTTTGAAATGTGAATTAAGTAGTATATATTTCCAATGTTTGTTAAAATTTTGAAATACTTAAGTAAATATGAATGTTTTTAAAGTTATTAGTCCTACCAAAAAAGAAATTCCTTTCATATTAAGTATTCCCCATAGCGGCACTTCAATCCCAAATGAAAAATTAGCTTTTTTTAATAAAAAACAACTTAAGCTGAAAGAAGATACCGATTGGTTTTTGGATAAACTTTATGATTTTGCACCTAAAATGGGCATTACAACAGTTTTGGCAAATTACCATAGATGGATCGTTGATTTAAATAGAGACCCCAATAATCATCCTTTGTACAATGATGGTAGAATTATAACCTCCATCTGTCCCATTACCAATTTTAATGGACAAAATATTTACAATGACAACTATCAACCAGACCAAAAAGAAATTTCCTCTAGAATTAAATCCTACTTTTCTCCATATCATATTTTTCTTAGTAGTTTAATTAATAAGTTTTTAAAGAACCATTCTAAAGTGATTGTATGGGATGGTCACTCCATTAAAAGATTTGTTCCTTCGATTAATCCTACTAAATTTCCCGATTTAATTATTGGTAATAACGACCACAAGTCCTGTCAAAAAGAATTAACTAAAATTGCCTTTGACAATTTAAAAAAATCAGATTACCAAGTTCAAATGAACCATCCATTCAAGGGAGGTTATATTACAAGATTTCATGGTAATCCTAGCAGAGGTATTAACTCTATTCAATTAGAAATGTCTAAAGATTTATATATGTCGGAAAAGGAGACTATTTACGACCAAAACAAAGCAAATAAAATTCAAAAATTACTAAAATCAACATTCCAAGAACTAATTGATCAATTATAATGGGGAAATTCTACTTTAAAAAAATATTATTCCAAGAAGGCTGGAAGAAAAATGTAAAGATTTCTACAGACAATAATGGGAAAATCGATGAAATTATAGAAAACTTTGGTGGGACAGATTATGAAACTAAAGTACAATTGGCTATTCCCGGAATTCCAAATGCTCACTCTCATGCATTTCAATATGCAATGGCTGGATTAACGGAAAATCACTCTGAAAGTAAATCTTCTAACTTTTGGACTTGGAGAAATGAAATGTACAATTTAGCGCTTAATATTGATCCTGACAGCTTACAAGTAATTGCCTCTATGCTGTACAGTGAAATGCTAAAAAATGGATATACTAGTGTAGTGGAATTTCATTATTTACACCACGATAAAAATGGAAGTAAATATTCCAATTTGTGTGAACTTGGAGAAAGGCTACTAATAGCGGCTAAGGATGTAGGTATTCATATTACACTCATTCCAATATTTTATAACAGAGGAGGTTTTCATAAAAAATACGAATCTGAACAAAAAAGATTTATTAGCCATAGTTCAGAAGAATATATCCACCTTTTTGAAAAGACTTTAGAAACTGTAAAAAAATATAAAAGCAATATTGGAATTGGAGTACATTCTATAAGAGCTGTTGATGAAAAGATGTTTGGAGAAATAAACGATTATAATAAAGACAAATATCCATTTCATCTTCATATAGCTGAACAAATAAAGGAAGTAAATCAATCTAAGAAGTATCTTGGAACCACACCTGTTGAATGGCTTTACAGTAATTTTAAAATTGGCAAAAATCACCATCTAATACATGCAACTCATTTAACAGAAAAAGAAACCAAATTAATAACCTATAACAACTCAAATGTTGTTTTATGTCCTATTACTGAGGGAAATCTTGCAGATGGAGTTTTTAATTATAATTTATATCAAGAGCAAGAAGGTAATTGGTGTATAGGCAGTGATAGCAATGTGGGCTTGTCTCCGTTTGAAGAAATAAGGTTACTTGACTACACCAACAGACTAAAGACTAATAAAAGAGATACTTTTAAAAATTCTAAATCTGCAAATTCCGGAGAGATTGCTTTCCAAGCTATTTACAATAATGGCCATAAAGCAAAAGGAGACGAAAAATCAGATTATTTTGAAATTGGATCTTCATTAGATTTTTTAGATATTGATCATAACCAACCTTTAATCCACAATTCTTCAGAGAAAAACTTATTAAATACTATAATTTACAGTACAGATATAAGAAGCTTAAAGAATACTTATACAAACGGAATAAAAAGGGGAGATGATTTGAGTGAAAAGGAAGAGATGACTTTAAATTACAATAATGTAATTAAAAATATTAAAAATTATTAGGCTCTGCCCATAATTTTTAAATGAGTGAAATGATGTCTTAAAGCGCCAATAAATGTATTATTTGCATGATATGGCAGATTAAATTCATCAGCAGTTTTCTTAACAATTTTAGAAATATCATGGTAGTGGACATGACATATATTTGGAAATAAATGATGCTCGATCTGGTAATTCAATCCTCCAATAAACCAAGAGAAAAAAGACTTAGAATTTGAAAAATTGGCTGTAGTTTCTAACTGATGAACATACCAATTTTTCTCAACCATTCCTTCATTATTAGGTAAAGGAAATTCTGTTTGATCAACAATGTGAGCACACAAAAAGACAGTTGATAAGAAAAAACCAGCAATAAACTCCATAATGAAAAAACCAGCTATATTAATTCCAAAATTGCCAGTAACTAAAGTTGGTAAAATTAGAATTAAAAACACATAAATAGCTTTCCAAAACAGAAGGGAAAACAATGCTTTTGTAAAAGAAATTCCTTGAGATTTTAATAGACCTTTTTTGTTGTACTTAATTAGCTGGATAAAATCTTTGCTTACCAACCATGAAATAGTTAATAAACCATAAACGAACCAAGCATAAATATGCTGGAATTTATGTAAAGTTTTTTTATCTTGATCATGAGAGAACCTAAGTATGATACCTGCATCCACATCTTCATCCATTCCAATAATATTGGTATAGGTGTGGTGTAAAACATTGTGTTGAATTCTCCAGTTTAAATCATAACCTCCACAAATATTTAAAAAGTAACCAATCCATTTATTTACAGTCATATTTTTGGAGTAGGCATTGTGGTTTCCGTCGTGCATTACAGACATTCCAATACCTGCCATTCCAAAACCAATAAGGGCCCAAAGTAATAATATAATAGGAGAAGAAAGATTTAGTGTCAAAATAAGTACATAAGGAACAATATAAATAGCCATCATGAAAAATGTCTTAAATATCATAGCTGCATTATGATTTTTAGAAATATTGTTTTCTTTGAAATAAGAGTTGACTCTTTTTCTTAAAACCTTAACAAATTCAGGTTTTGTTGTATCGAACTTTATGTTTTTGACAGTAGAAATAATATCTATATTTTATACAAATAAATGTTGTTTTAACTTAACTTTTTTTTTGTTCAATGTTTTATGCCATTTTGTAAGAACCTAAATGTTTTAAGAATTTGTAATGACTACGAACAGCCGAGAACATATTATTGTAAGAGTTGTAAGGAACATTAAATTCCAGTGCTGTAGACTGAACTATTTTACTAATTTTTTTGTAATGTATGTGGCAGATATTAGGGAAAAGATGGTGTTCGATTTGAAAATTCAGACCTCCAATAAACCAAGAAAGTAGTTTAGAGTTCATAGCAAAATTACAAGTAGTATTTAATTGGTGAACAAACCAATTTTTATCCACTACTCTACTCTCATTTGGAGAATTAAAATCGTTAGGCTCCATTACATGCGCACATTGAAATACAACAGATAAAATAAGACCCGCAGTGTAATGCATTGTGAAATATCCTACAAGAACCAACCACCAGTTGTCTAAGAAAATAAGAGGAAGAACTAAGGCATAAGCATAGTAAATGGCTTTATAAAAAATAAGTAGTGCCATTTGGTTGGTGAAATTTCTTTTTTGAATTTTTAAAAGACCATTTTTATGGTACCTTATTAGCTGCAGAAAATCTTTTTCGAATGACCATTGTATGGTCATAAGACCATACAGAAACCAAGCATACAGATGTTGGTATTTGTGGTGTTTTTTTAATTTTTGATCTGGTGAAAATCTAAAGAGCACCCCAGAATCTAAATCTTCATCCATAGAAGAAATATTAGTGTAGGTATGATGTAATACATTGTGTTGTATTCTCCAATTGATATAATTACCACCTAAAAACGTGATGAAAAAACCAAAGAAATTATTTATTTTTTTTTTCTTCGAGTAAGCTCCATGATTGGCATCGTGCATTACTGACATTCCAATTCCTGCCATTCCAAACCCCATAGCAAACCATAAAATAATAGAAAAGTAAGAAGCATTAAATATGTAAAGTAGAGAATAAGATCCAAAATAAAGTATAATTAAAAGTATGGTCTTAAGAAACATGTTGAAATCTGCATGTTTAGAAATTTTATTTTCCCTGAAATAATTATCAACTCTTTTTTTTAGAGTTTTAACAAAAACACTTTTTTTACTGTCGAAACTTACAGATTTAAAACTCATGGGCCTAATTTAAAGTAAATGTAAGACATTAATTTAAAGATATATATTCATGTTTAATGTGTAATTAACATTATTATGAACATCAAAATAAATTAATGATTACTTTTCATACTCTACAAAATCGATC
>CALKFX010000003.1 GCA_938084875.1 uncultured Flavobacteriales bacterium
GAAGTTTTCTGATAAATGTATTTCTAATGATAAAAAGGCAAGAATTGTAGCCGCTAGCTCATCAAAACATGGAAACTCTGCTTTTAATAGAAGTCTAATTTATTGTTTGGCTTTAAAATATGCTTCTAGCTCCTGTGGCAAAACACCAACTTCGGCTATCAATAGTTGGAAAGGTCAATTATTGCCAAAAAGTGAATTAATAATGTTGGATATTAAGAGTAATTCTTCACAACAAGTTCCTTTTTGGGGACAAAATGTCGAACTAAAAACTAGAGATTGAAAATTCGATTTGTATTGAATTTATCTCTAGTTATGATTGGGATTTTAATTTCTTGCGTTGAAAACAATAAAATCAACGGTTTAAAATATTCTAGTAATGAACACCAATCTCTAGAGACTTCTACTGGTGTTACTTTGAATTTTTCTGATCTTGGGAAATCTAAGCTATTGCTAAAAGCGCCAAAACTAATTAAGTTAATGGCAGACCAAGAACAATTAATTATGGAATGTCCTGAAGGGTTAGAATTAATTTTTTATGATTCTCTTATGGAAGTGGAATCAGTTTTAGTAGCCGACTATGGCAAGTTATTTTCTAATGAACAACAGCTTTTTGTCCGAGAAAATGTAGTATTTAATAACCGAAATTTGGATACCTTATTTGCAGAAGAGTTGGAAATTGATTTCGCTAAAGACAGTGTGTATTCTGAAAAATTAGTTACCTTTTCCAATAGTGAAGGAAAGATTAAAGGCACAAAATTAAAGGCCAATAGTAACTTCACTTTTTTTCAGCTTTCAGATGTTTCTGAAAGCCATGTTAATTATGATTTACAGTAATGGAGAGTTTAAAGAAATGGAATAAACGTTCTGAAAAAATTTGGTTAGTAATATCAATTATTTCTACTATTTCTGCTATCTATTTTTCTTTAGTAGACGATTTTGCTAATAACAAAGCTTATTATCTTTTGACTATAATGTCTTGGGGAATATACTTAATAAGAAGAGGGTTAAGTAAAAGATTGGAAAATAAAAAGCAATAATGTCAGCTATTTCTATATTTATAATTACAGTTATATCTCTTTTATTTTCTGCTTTTTTTTCGGGGATGGAAATTGCATTTATATCTTCAAGTAAGATTAAGATTGAATTAGACAATAAAAAAGGAGAGTTTAGCGCTAAAATTCTTTCTTTTTTCAATGGAAAGCCTGCATGGTTTATTGCCGCAATGCTTATTGGAAATAACGTTGCAATGGTTATTTATACCTTATATATTACCCAGTTGATAGAGCCTTACTTATTGACATTTAATTTTAACCAAACGATTGTTCTTTTAATACAAACTTTATTTTCTACATTTTTCATATTGTTATTTGCAGAGTTTTTACCAAAGGCTATATTCAGATTAAACCCTAATACAACCCTACGTTTTTTTAGTTTGGTGTTATTGGTTGTTTATGTTTTGTTATGGCCAATTACTGCTTTTGTTGTATTAATAAGTAATTTTATTTTGAAAATTTTTGGCAATCGCGAACAACAAGATAAAGTAAGCTTTAAAAAAACAGATTTAGACCTTTATATAAATGAGCTTAAGAAAGATTTAGACGGTGGAGAAGAAATGGAGCACGATGTTAAGATTTTCCATAATGCTTTGAGTTTTTCCGAAGTTATTGCTAGAGATTGTATGGTCCCAAGGAATGAGATAGTAGCTTTAGAAATTAATGACAACTTGAAAGACTTGAAACAACTATTTATTGATTCAGGCCACTCAAGAATAATTATTTACAAAGACAATATTGACAATATAATAGGCTATGTGCATAGTACAGAACAATTTAAAATGCCAGTCAGTATAAAATCTATGTTGATTCCTGTTTCTATAGTCCCTGAGTCTATGTCTGGCATAAAATTATTAGAAGATTTTATTGATAAAAAACGAAGTGTTTCGGTAGTGGTTGACGAATATGGTGGCACATCTGGCATTTTGACTATGGAAGATATAATGGAAGAAATTTTTGGAGAAATTGACGATGAGCACGATCAAGAAGAACTTGACCACCATTTAATTGATAAAGAGACTTATTTATTTTCAGCTAGATTAGAAATTGATTTCATTAACGAAAAATATAGATTAAAACTTCCGGTCAAAGAGGGATATGAAACATTATCTGGAATGATTGTTTCTTATGCGGAAACAATTCCTGAAAAAGGAACAATTTTCAATATTGAAAACTACGAACTAAAGGTTTTAGAAGTGGACGAAACAAAAATAAGCAAGGTTCAGTTAAAAGTAATTGAAGAAGACTAACTTCTTAAAAGTTTATTAACTAGAATTTTTCCTGGAAGATATGCAGAGACCAATCCTGTGACAAAAAGTATTGCTAGTAGTAATAATATATCTTGAGATTTTATCAATACTGGCCAATATTCAATTGCTGCATTTTCTAATTTTAATAAATGAAATTTCATTTGTATCAAACATATAATGGTCCCAATAATCAACCCGCTTAGACTACCAAGATAGCTTATCATTAATCCTTCTTTAAAGAATATGTTTTTAATAGTTTTTGTATTACACCCCAAAGCTATTAAGCTCTTAATATCTTTTTTCTTATCAATTATTAACATAGTTATTGAAGCAACTACTGTAAAAGAGGAAAGTATTAAAACAAAAATTAGAACTGCTAACACTATCCATTTTTCAGCATCACTGGCTGCATATATAAGTTGGTTGTTTTCTTTGTGAGTTTTAAAAATATAATCTGGATTCTGGGTTGTTAAGATTTTTTTAGTAGGAAAAATTTCTTCATTGTCTTTCAAAAAAACTTCAATATAATTAGCTCCGTTTTGTCTTTCAAAAATCAAATTAGCAGTATTATAATCTACCATTGCAGATGAAAAGTCTAGTTCAGGGTTTATTGTGTATACGCCACCAAAAATCAAATTATTTTTCTTTAACGAGCTTTGGTTTTGAATAGAGAGATGCTTTTTATTAGAAATGCTAAAAATTTTTATTTCGTTGTTAATATTTTCATTGTATGGAATTTGTAATTCATTTTGGATTCCATAACCCAAAAGTATTTTTGGGTAATTTTCTATATATAGCTTTCCATCGCCTTCAATTAAATTAGAACTCCAATTTAGTTTACTGTAAGTGGTAGTATCTATGCCTCTAACTTTGGCTGTAACCCATTTATTTTCAAATTTCAACATTGCAGTTTCTTCAATTATTTTACTGTAATATTTTACCTTATTATTAAGTTCTAATTTTGAAAATATTGAATCACTCTCTTGGATAAACTTCCCAGTTTTAGGATAGATATATAATGAAGCTGAAAATTTTCCATATACATCCTCAACATATTTTTGAATCCCATTAAATCCACTTAAAATCACTACTAAGGATGCAGCACTTACTAATAATCCAAATAAAGATATAAGGGAAATAAGATTAATAATATTCCTAGATTTCTTAGCAAACAAATACCTTTTAGATATAAAGTTGGAGATGTTCATTTTTACTAAGCTAACAATAACAATATAGTTTTAGAATTTAATTTTGTAAAAATTGCCAATTTTTGGTTCTATAAATTGTTTTATTTCAAGATTTGTTAAAACAAAGTTTAGAAAAGAAGTCTTTAAGCTACTTTTTAATTGAATTTCATTAATCGACATCGTATTATTTTTTGAAATAATATTTAAAACCAATTTCTCCTCCTTAGAAAGCTTGATATTATTATGTTTTAAAGTAGTTTTATGTTCAACCTTTTTAAGATTTAAAAACTCAGTAATTTGTTCTGGATCATTTAAAATCGTTGCTTGATGTCTTTGAATTAATAAATTTGATCCGGATGAATTTTCTTTTTGATTACTCCCTGGTATTGCAAAAACATCTCGGTTGTAGTCATTTGCTAGTTTTGCTGTTATCATAGCACCCCCAGATTTTTTTGACTCTATTACTATAGTGCACTTACTCATTCCCGCAATAATTCTATTTCTTCTTGGAAAATGATAAGATCTTGGTCCCTCGTTAGGCGAATACTCGGAAATAAGCATTCCATTTTCTTTTATTTTTTGGCTGTCCTCCAAATGCTTTTTTGGATATATTTTGTTTATTCCACTTCCAAGAACTGCATGGTTTACTAAATTAAATTCGTTTGCTGTTCTGTGTACATTTATATCAATTCCATAGGCCAACCCACTAACAATTCCAATTGGATATGGCTTTAAGTACTTTATTATTCTTTTAATCTCCTTTAGTCCATAATCGGTACAATTTCTAGTTCCCACAATAGATATTAAATTTCGCTCATTAGGGTTTTGCTTTCCTTTAGTATAAATTAAAAATGGTGCATCTGTACAATGGATGAGATCTTTTGGATAAAAATCATGCCAATAAGGAACAATTTGGATTTTACTTTCCTTACATTCTTGAATGATTTTTTCTGCTTTTTCTACTATATCGGTTGAATTAATTTGGTTTAATATTTTTAATCCAGTTTTAGTATTAACTCCTTTTAAACTTATTATTAAGTTGTCAATTGCTTTTTTTGGGCATTTAAAATCCTCAATTAGCTTTTTTTTAATACTAAATGGCAATCCTTTTATCAATGAAAATATTACTGTGTATATCATTTCTCAACAAATAAAATACTCATGAACATAGTTTTTTTACGTTTTACTTGTAAGGGTTCTTATTTTATCTTATTTTTACATAGAAATAGAAAGACAATACTAAAGAGGGGACGAAAGTCCCCTCTTTTTTTTCTCATTATGATTGCAAAAAAAGAAATTATCCGATTAGCACAAGAAAGAATCAACGAACTAGACAATGGAAATTATTTAGTGGACGTTAATATATCTTCTAAAAATGCTATAAACGTTAAAATGGATAATTTACACGGTGGAGTTAGTGTCAAAGATTGTGTTAGTGTAAGTAGAAATATAGAACACAATTTAGATAGAGACCAGGAGGATTTTGAATTACAAGTTTCTTCGCCAGGAATAGACCAACCATTTATGGTTCATCAGCAATATTTGAAAAATGTTGGACGAAATGTAACGGTTACTACCCTTAGTGAAGAGATTATTTCAGGAGAGTTAATAAAAGCAGATCAAAAAGAAATTTCTATTAAGGAGATTAAAACAGAAAAAAATAAGTTAACTAACAAAAAACAACTAGTGGAAACTATTCATCAAATATTGATGAGTGAGGTAATAGAAACTAAATTAATTATATCCTTTTAATTAAAAAAAATGAATGCAATAGAATTAATAGACTCATTTTCAGAATTCAAAGAACTAAAGAATATTGACAGAGTCACCATGATGAGAATAGTAGAAGATGTTTTTCGAGCTACTCTAAAAAGAAAATATGGTTCAGATGACAACGTAGATGTTATTATTAACCCGGACAAAGGTGATTTAGAAATATGGCTAAATAGAGAAATAGTCAAAGACGAGGATTTTGAAGATGAAGGGACTCAAATAAAATATTCTGAGGCTTTGAAAATTGAACCAGATTTTGAAATTGGAGAAGATGTTTCACAAGAAGTAAAGGTTGAAGATTTTGGTCGAAGAAATATTCTATCACTACGACAAAATTTAGCATCTAAAGTCTTGGAATTAGAAAAAGATAGCATTTACCAAAAATATAAAGAAAGAGTTGGAGATATTGTCAACGGAGAAGTCTATCAAATATGGAAAAGAGAAATTCTAATATTGGACGATGATGGCAATGAGTTAATTTTGCCTAAAACAGAGCAGATTCCATCGGATTATTTCAGAAAAGGTGACACCACAAGAGCAGTGGTTTCCAAAGTGGATTTAAGAAATAATAATCCTGTTATAATCTTATCCAGAACGGCTCCAGAGTTTTTAGCAAGACTGTTCGAGCAAGAAGTTCCAGAAGTATTTGATGGCCTTATAACCATTAAAAAAATTGTTAGAAACCCTGGTGAAAGAGCAAAAGTAGCAGTAGAGTCCTACGACGATCGTATTGACCCCGTTGGAGCCTGTGTTGGAATGAATGGGTCAAGAATTCATGGTATTGTAAGAGAATTGAGAAATGAAAATATCGATGTTATTCCATGGACCACTAATTTACAGCTGTTAATTCAAAGGGCATTAAATCCAGCCAAGATTACCAATATGAAAATTAACGACGACCAGACAAGAGTAGAAGTATTTTTAAAACCAGATGAGGTTTCAAAAGCTATTGGAAAAGGTGGTCACAATATTAAATTAGCTTCAAAATTAACAGAGTTAGAAATAGATGTTTATCGAGAAGGGGCTGAAGATATTGACGATGTAGATTTAGATGAATTTACTGACGAAATAGACGATTGGATTATTGATGAACTAAAAGCTATTGGTTGTGATTCTGCTAAAAGTGTCTTAGAGATTGGTAAAGCCGATTTAGTAAAAAGAACAGATTTAGAGGAAGAAACAATTGATGAAATTATAAAGATTTTAAGCTCTGAATTTGAGCAATAGAATCTAGTTAGAAACAACATATATTATGGCAATATTAAAAAGGCTAAGTAAGGTTGCAAGAGAGTTGAATGTTGGTATTTCTACCATCGTTGAATTTCTTAATTCACAAAATAAAGAGGTCAGTTCCAATCCAAACACTAAAATTGGTGAAGAATTGTATATGCTTTTATTACAAGAATTTCAAAAAGAAAAATTTGAAAAAGAAGAAGCCGATAATGTTGTTATAGAACAGTCCGAAAGAAAAGTAATTTCTATAAATAAGGAAGATTCTAAAAAGAAGGTTGAAAAAATAATTGCAAAAGCAGACAAGCTTTCCGGACCCTCCGTTCTTGGAAAAATTGACCTTTCTCCAAAAGAGAAGCCAGCTGAACCAGTGAAAGAGGAACCTACTGAAAAAGTAGTATCAGAAGAAAAAGTTGAAGAATCTACGGCAAATAAAGAAGAATCTGTTCCAAAATCAGAAACTATTAAAGCTGAGATTAAGAAACTTTCTGGGCCAACAGTTCTAGGTAAAATTGAATTACCAAAAACACCAGTGAAAACAAAACCCTCTCAAGAAGATGACCCCAATAAGCGAAAGAGAAAAAGAATAAAAAAAGTAAATGTTGAGAAAGCTGGAAAAAAAGCTTTTAAAGATCAAAAAAGACCTTCTAGAGCATCTCAAAAAACTGAGCCAACACCAGAAGAAATACAAAAAGAAATTAAAGAGACTTTAGCAAGACTAAGTAGTAAAGGGAAATCAAAGTCTTCAAAACTTAGACGTGAAAAAAGACAGGCTATTTCTGATAAAATGGAGATAGAAGAATTAATTACAGAGCATGAAAAAAGCACCTTAAAACTTACAGAGTTTGTTACTGTTTCTGAGTTAGCTTCAATGATGTCTAAGTCTCCGAATGATGTTATTGGTACCTTAATGTCCATTGGAATATTCGCCTCTATTAACCAAAGACTGGATGCAGAAACCTTGACTATGGTTGCAGAAGAGTTTGGTTTTACTGTTGAATTTGTTAGTGCAGATGTAACTGCTTCAGTAGTTCAAGATTCTCAAAATCCAGAAAACATGCAGGAAAGGCCTCCAATTGTTACTGTAATGGGGCATGTTGATCATGGTAAAACATCTTTATTAGATCATATAAGAAGTGCAGATGTTACTTCTGGTGAAGCAGGTGGAATTACCCAACACATAGGAGCGTATTCTGTAAAACATAATAATAAATTAATCACTTTTTTAGATACGCCAGGTCACGAAGCTTTTACTGCAATGAGAGCTAGAGGAGCTCAAGTGACTGATGTTTCTATAATTATAATTGCTGCTGATGATAGAGTAATGCCACAAACAAAAGAAGCAATTAATCATTCACAAGCTGCAGGAGTTCCTATGGTATTCGCATTAAACAAGTGTGATATGCCAACAGCTAATCCAGATAAAATAAAAGAAGAATTATCTGCGATGAATATTTTGGTGGAAGATTGGGGAGGTAAATACCAATGCCAAGAAATTTCGGCGAAAAATGGAACAGGAATAGACGAATTACTTGAAAAAGTTTTATTAGAATCGGAACTGCTTGAGTTAAAAGCCGATCCAGATACAGATGCAAAAGGGACAGTTATTGAAGCTTCCTTAGACAAAGGGAGAGGTTATGTTACTACACTTCTGGTTCAGTATGGCACAATGAAAGTTGGAGATACATTAATTGCAGGTAAAGAATTTGGTAAGATAAAAGCCATGCACGATGAGAGCGGAAGAACTGTAGAATCGGCAGGTCCATCAAGACCAGTTTCTGTTCTTGGGATGAATGGTGCAGCAAGCGCTGGAGATATTTTTAATGTCCTTGAAGATGAAAAGGAAATGAAGCAAATAGCTACTAAGAGACAACAACTTCAAAGAGAACAAGGTCTTAGAACTACAAAGCATATCACTTTAGATGAAATTGGTAGAAGAATTGCTTTGGGAGATTTCCAAGAGCTTAATGTAATTGTAAAAGGAGATGTGGATGGTTCTATTGAGGCACTTTCGGATTCTTTATTAAAATTGTCTCAAGAATCTATTCAAATTAATATTATTCATAAAGCAGTAGGACAAATTACAGAATCAGATATTTTATTAGCATCCGCTTCTGATGCTATTGTTATAGGGTTTCAAGTAAGACCATCTGCAGGTGCTAGAAAAATAGCAGAAAAAGAAGAAATAGATATTAGACTTTACTCTATAATATATAAGGCGATTGAAGAAATTAAAGAAGCGATGGAAGGAATGCTTTCTCCAGAGTTTAAAGAACAAATTGTTGGAACCGCTGAAATAAGAGAAACTTTCAAGATCACTAAATTTGGAACTATTGCAGGATGCTACGTTACCGATGGAAGAATTAACAGAAACCATCAGGTAAGAATAATCAGAGAGGGAATTGTTGTTTATTCAGGAGAGTTGGGTTCTTTGAAAAGATTCAAAGACGACGTAAAAGAAGTAAAGAATGGTTATGAATGTGGTCTAAACATTGCTAAGTATAATGATATTCGAGTTGGAGATGTTGTTGAAGCTTACGAAGAGGTAGAAGTTAATAGAAAGCTTTAGTCTAATTTTTTTTCACTTTCCATCTCTACAGGAAGATAGTATTTTAATTTAATCCCAAAAAAGTTTCCCCTTAGGAATATAGGTTCATATTCATTATAGGTTTGACCATCATAATAAAAATTGATTCTAGTTACCGCAATGGATGATATAGGGATGTTTACTTCAGCTCCAAAATAAAATATGCCAATTTTACTACTTCTTTTTTCAATTCCAAGTTCTCCACTTAACGATCCGTTGATCCATCTTGCTCTTTCTGAGTAATGGTCTATAAGAAAGTTATCTCCTTTACTTGCTACAGCAGAAGCATAGAAGTCTACATTAAAACCAATGGAGTTTCTCATAAACAAATATTTATTTAATTGAACATAAATTATCCCTTTTACTGGGGAAGAATAATTAACATATCCAAAACTACTGGTATCTCTTAAAATACTGGCTTGGTTAGAGGTTACACCAGTTAACTTGAAATTTCTTTGACAAAAAACTATTCCAGTTTCTAAACTTATTTTTTTGGAATAATCAGTTTTTAATAGCATTCCAAAACTGTAGCCAAGCTTATTATTTAGTGAAATACTAGAATTATTTTCAGATACTTCTAATGGACCAACTCCAAAATAATTGATTGGAACCAAAGCCCCTACTAAAAAACCTACTTGTCTATTTTTTTCGTCTTTTTTTTGACCAAAAAAGCTAGAAATTACCATCAAAAATAATAATAATATGAGGTGTTTTTTAGTCAACTTCTATTTGTTTTTATAAAAAGAAATTATAGCAAAAACAACAATTAAAAAACTCAATATTACTACTGCATATTGAGCCCAAGGCTGAGCAATAAATCGAGATCTAAATTTTCCAATTGTTTGGTAATTAAGCGAAAGTGCTTTTTGATTGTCAGTTTTTCTTACCCCAAACAAAAATATTTTCCCTCTCTTATTATCCTCATCTGCATATTCAAAGTAAATATTCTCCTTTAAAAGTAGGGTTTTAAAATGTTCAGCTTCATGTTTTTTATAAAAGAAAAAAACCTTGTATGCTTTATTAGTTGGGTGATCTTTATGATTAACTAATTTAATCAGACCTTCATCTAAATTATCCATTTATTTTGTTTAATCATTCCAGTCTGTAATGTATTCTATTGGTTTTCTTTGGCCTTTTGGCCAGTCAATAGTAGTATAACCAAGATATAAAATACCCAAACACTTGTCTTGCTTTCTTAAATTTAGATAGGAATTCATTTCCTTAGAATAAATAATTTTTGGACTAGACCAAAATGAACCCAACCCATAAGCTGTAGCGGTAAGACACATGTTTTGAATGGCACAAGCCACTGCCTCTACCTCCTCAATTTCCGGAATTTTTTCATTTTTTCCTCTTTCCATACATACAACAATAGCAACAGAGGAAAGAAAGGGTCTTGCTGTAATTTTATTTAGTTTTTCTTCTTTATATAAATTTTCTGGGGTCAAATTTTTATAAAGCTCCCCAAGTTTTTCACTTAATTCTCCTCGACTTTTTTCTCTATAAACCTTAAATCTCCATGGTTGTGTATTTCCGTGGGTTGGAGCCCAGGTTGCATTTCTAATTAAATGTTCGATAATTTCTTTATGAACTTTTCTAGAACTGTAGAACTTAGGGTATATAGTTCTTCTATTCTTTATTAGCTCTGTTATTTCACTTAAGTTATATTTCATGTTTTAATAGTAAAAATGTAATAATACTTTTATCACGGGTTATTTCCCAAATATTCACACAAAAATATGATAATATCGTACCTTTATCAAACAATTTTTTGGATGTTAAAGATTACAGCTATAATACCAACATTTAACGAACAAGATCATATTCTTCAGGCAATTGAAAGTGTTTCTTGGGCTGATGAGATTATTGTTGTGGACTCTTATAGTACGGATAAAACAGTAGAATTGGCCTTAGAAAAAAAAGTAAAAATCATTAAACGAGAATATCAATATTCTGCCTCTCAAAAAAACTGGGCTATTCCTCAAGCTGCCAATGATTGGATATTTTTATTAGATGCCGACGAAAGACTAAGTATTTCTCTAAAAGATGAAATTCTAAAATGGAAAACGTCCAATCCAAAATACGATGCGTATTGGATAAGAAGAATCAATCATTTTATGGGCAAAAAAATTAGATACTCAGGTTGGCAGGGAGATAAAGTTGTAAGACTATTTAAAAAAGAGTGTAGATACGAAGATAAAAAAGTACATTCTGAAATTTCTTACAATGGTGAAATTGGTAGTTTATCAAATCCGCTCTTACATTTTACATTTAAAAATACTGCCCATTATTTAAAAAAATGGGACCAGTACTCCACTTGGAGTGCCAAAGATCATTTCGAAAAAGGAGAGAATCCTAATTTCTTTCACTTCCTATTAAAACCTGCTTTTAGATTTTTTAGAGACTTTTTTTTAAGAGGAGGTTTCTTAGATGGAAAAACCGGATTTATAGTCTGTAAATTATCAAGTATGGGAGTTTTCCTTCGTTATGTAAAGCTTAAGGAATTACAAAACAACTCACTTACCAAGTAGCATCTGGATAGAGAAGAGGCAAGTGCTGCATTTCTGCTAAGATATATCCAAGATATTCTGTATGAAATCCATCTTTGCCATATTTTAAAGAATAAAAAACGTCTTTAGGAACTTCTATTTCTGAATCTCTCAAAGTTTTAACTACTAACTCTGACCATTCTTTTTTAAGGTTACTGCTAAGTGGGGAAATTTTATTTTTTTCCATTGATAAATCAGTTGAATTATCAGTAAATAATTCATCTGTATACATCCAAAGATTATTTATAGCATTTTGAATCCTATCATTACTTTCCTTAGTCCCTAAGCCAAGTCTTTTTATCCAGTCACTACTTCTATCTAGATGGTAGTTTACTTCTTTAATTGCTTTTTTTGAAATTCCTGAAATAGTTTCGTCTTTACTATTTAAAAGTTTATTGAATAGAATTTGGTGATAAGAATCCATAAGAAACTGTCTTGCTAGAATATAAGCAAAGTCTGTATTGGGAGTTTGTACTAAATGCAAACATCTAAAATCACCTTCTCTCCTTTTAAAAGTAAGAATATCAGCGGTAGTATTGCCTTTTAATTTGGCAGCATAGTTTAGAAAATTTTCTGCCTGACCAAGTAAGTCTAACCCGACATTGGTAATTGCTAAGTCTTCTTCTAAAATAGGAGCTTTACTACAATATTCTGCAATTCTATGACTTAATATTAAAGAGGAATCACCTAATCTTAAACAATAATCTATAAGTTCATCTTTCATTAAATATGCTTTACACCATCAGGAATTTTGTAGAAAGTAGGATGTCTGTAGACTTTGTCATTTGAAGGATCAAAAAATGCTTCTCCATCAATTGCTTCAGATGAAACTATATCTTCAGACTTTACAATCCAGATTCCATTTCCTTCGTTTCTTCTAGTATATAAGTCTCTAGCAGATTTCATTGCCATTTCTTTGTCGTAAGCATGTAAACTGCCTACATGTTTATAGGCCCTGCCTGCTTTAACTTGAATAAATACTTCCCACAATATACCTTGATCGTCGCTACTCATCTAAGCTATTTTTTTTGAAAGATTTATTTTTTTAGAATAAGCTTTAGCAGCTTCTCGCACCCATTTCCCATCTTCGTGCGCTTTGATGTGGTGATTAATTCTTAATTTATTTCCTGGACCATTTCCTTTTACAACATTCCAAAACTCGTCCCAATCTATAGGTGAGTAATCATAATTTTTAGTCTCTTCGTTGAATTTAAGGTTTGGGTCTGGAAAAGTTAAACCTAAATGCTGTCCCTGTTCGATAGTCTTGTTGATATATCTTTGTCTTAGCTCATCGTTGGATTCTCGTTTGATTTTCCATTTTAAAGATTGATTAGAATGTGCACTCTCTGAATCATGTGGACCAAACATCATTATGGATGGCCACCACCAACGATTTAAAGCATCTTGTGCCATTTGTTTTTGTTCTTCTGTCCCTTTTGCTAATTGAACCATTATTTCAAACCCTTGTCTTTGATGAAAACTTTCTTCCATACATATTTTCACCATCGCCCTAGAATATGGGCCATAAGATGTTCCCTGTAAAGAAACCTGATTTACTATAGCAGCACCATCCACTAACCATCCAACTGCACCCATATCTGCCCAAGTAAGTGTAGGATAATTAAAGACACTAGAATATTTTGCTTTTCCTTCGTGAAGCCATTGTAAAAACTGTTCTCTTTTAACTCCTAATGTTTCTGCAGCACAATAAAGGTAAAGACCATGACCTGCTTCATCTTGAATTTTAGCCATTAAAATTTTCTTAGCTCTCAAACTAGGGGCTCTTGTGAGCCAATTTCCTTCGGGTTGCATTCCAATAATTTCTGAGTGGGCATGTTGAGATATTTGACGAATTAAAGTTTGCCTATACTTTTCAGGCATCCAGTCTTTAGGCTCTATTTTGATATTAGCATCAATTTTTTGTTGAAACTCTTCAAGTTTTCTTTCGTTTTCCATAACTCAAATTTCTAATTGGTTAAAATTACTAAGTATTTCATGACTTTCTAGGTTTTGTTTACCCCAATTTTCAATTTCATTCTTGGTCCATAGTTTTGGAAAAAATGTTCGTTTTTGATACTTAGGATGCATATATTTTTTCCAGTCGCTTCCCCCAGTTGCCTTCTCTTTTTTCTGTGCCCCATCTAAATACTTAGAAGCTGTATTGTAATGCTCCATTACCCATTTTACATTTACTGTGTGGTCAAAATGTCTCATGGAATTCAAAAGCTCTAAATCACTTTTTTCCTTTTTAGGAAGGTTTTCATAAAGACACCAAAGATTTTTATTGTTGTATTTTTTCATGAAACCAATAAAATCATCCAAATACTTTTCCTCAAAAAGACGAATCATGGGACTTTTTTCTCCAGTTTCATGATTTTTTCCAGCCGCTTGCCAATATAAGTGTTCAAAAGCATGTTGAAATGGTGTATTTCTATTAATTGTTTTTCTAAATCTGTAGTCAATTAAGTTAATTAAATCAGTACTCGCAAATTCAATCATTCTATATTGTGCACTTTGAAAGCCACTAGCGGGAGCTAATGTTTTTCTAAACTTCATATATTGCTCCAAGTCCATTCCGTCTTTCATAATTCTAAACGAACTACATAACATATCAAAGTATCTGCTAATCCTTTCTAATCTCTCGGAAAAAAACTTTGTTGTTAGTTTTTTACAAAAAGCCAATTGTTCAATTTCCCATAGAATCATCTTAAATAGCAATTCATTGATTTGGTGATATACAATAAAAACCATTTCGTCTGGTAAATCCGTTCGTTGAACCTGAAGATTCAATAATGCTTCCGGTTGAATATAATCCCAATAAGTGAGAGGCTTTGCACTTTGAATTCCTTCTAGATAGACATCCGTATTGAGTCCTTTATCAGAAAGAGCTTTTAAAGTATCTTTATTTAATTTGCTGTCCATTTATATTATAATGTTCCTCTGTTTTGTTGCTCCCTCTCAATTGATTCAAATAAAGCTTTAAAATTTCCTGCTCCAAATCCTTTAGCCCCCATTCTTTGAATAATTTCAAAAAACAAGGTAGGCCTATCTTCAACTGGTTTAGTGAAAATTTGCAAAAGATATCCTTCTTCATCAGCATCTACTAAAATGGCTAATTCTTCAAGTTCATCAATATTTTCATTCATTATTTTCATATGCGCTCCTAATCTTGTAGGAATTGCAGTATAATATTCTTTTGGTGGCGCTGATAGAAACTCAACTCCTCTTGTTCTTAACTCTCTTACAGTCTGAATAATATCATCAGTTGCAATTGCAATATGTTGAACCCCTGGACTTTCGTAAAAGTCTAAATATTCTTCAATTTGCGATCTTTTTTTCCCCTTGGCTGGTTCATTCAATGGAAATTTTATTCTGCCATTTCCATTACTCATCACCTTACTCATTAATGCTGAATATTCGGTATGAATCTGCTTGTCGTCAAAGGATAAGAAGTTTACAAAACCCATAACTTCCTCATACCACTTTACCCAAGTATTCATTTCCCCCCATCCAACATTTCCAACCATATGATCTACAAATTTCAGTCCAACTGAGCTAGGGTTATAGTCAGAATCCCATTTAATAAATCCAGGAAGAAAGTCCCCTTTATAATTTTTTCTTTCAATAAACAAATGAACTGTTTCACCATAAGTGAAAATTCCAGATTTTACAACTTCTCCAAATTCATCACTTTCCTTGACTGGCTCTAAATAAGATTTTGCTCCTCTCTCAATGGTTTCTTTATAAGCTTTTTTGGCATCATCTACCCAAAGCGCTATTACTTTCACTCCATCTCCATGTTTTTTTACATGTTCACCAATTGGTGAATTACTATTAAGGGCTGTGGTAAGAACTATTCTAATTTTATCTTGTTTTAATACGTATGAAACACGGTCCTTTAATCCAGTTTCTAACCCTGCATAGGCAAGTGACTGAAAGCCAAATGCTGTTTTATAAAAATGGGCTGCTTGTTTGGCATTTCCAACATAAAATTCAATATAATCAGTCCCTAAAAGAGGTAAAAAATCTTTTGCATCTTTAAAGATTTTTTCAAGAGTATATTCGGTGTTTTTGATTTCTTTTTTCATTTAGTTTTAAAGACTAATGCATCCAAGATTTATAATATTCTTTAATTTCAATTTTTAAAGCTTGTTCGGTTAGTTTAAGAGGCTTAAATGTATCTACCATAACTGCCAATTCTTCTGTAGATTTTTTACCAATACTTCTTTCGTATGCTCCTGGATGTGGCCCATGTGGTATTCCTGAAGGATGTAAGGTTATTTGTCCTATTTCAATATCATTTCTACTCATAAAATCACCATCCACATAATATAGAACTTCATCAGAATCTATATTGCTGTGGTTGTAAGGAGCAGGAATTGCTTCTGGATGATAATCATACATTCTAGGACAAAAAGAGCATATTACAAAAGCAGGTGTTTCAAAAGTTTGATGAACCGGAGGCGGTTGATGTACTCTTCCAGTAATTGGCTCAAAGTCGTGAATAGAAAATGCATAAGGATAATTGTATCCATCCCAGCCAACTACATCAAAGGGGTGAGACCCATATATATAGTCGTATAAAAATCCTTCTTTTTTAATTTTAATTAAGAATTCGCCTTTTTCATCATGAGTTTCCAGTTCTGTAGGTACTCTTAGGTCTCTTTCACAATATGGAGAATGCTCTAAAAGTTGCCCAAACCAGTTTCTGTATTTTTTTGGGGTATAGATAGGGTGAGAAGACTCAATAATAAAATGTCTATTATCATTGCCTTTAAAATCTATTTTATAAATCATTCCTCTTGGAATTACTAAGTAGTCCCCACTTCCAAACTCTATTTTTCCTAAGGGGGTTCTTAAAACTCCTTCTCCTTTGTGAATGAATATAACTTCATCTGCATCTACATTTTTATAAAAAAAATCTTTAGAGTTTTCAATTGGATTTGCTAAATGTAGTGTCACGTCAGAATTAGTTAAAATAGGAACTCTAGATTTTAGAAAATTAGATTCTGATTCAACGCCAAAACCTTTAAACCCTCTCATTTGCATATTGTTGTTTACAGCAATTTTAGGAGAAACATCTGTTTTTTTTAATATTTCTTTTACCTCTGTAGGTGGATAAATATGGTATAGTAGAGATGACATTCCTTCAAAGCCGATAGTGCCAAAAAGTTGCTCGTAGTGAATTTTACTACCACCATTTTTGAATACAGTGTGTCTTTTGTGAGGAATATTACCAAGCTTATGGTATCTAGGCATAAAAATTATTTACAGTTCTATAATATAAAAAAAGTAATTGAATTTAATACAGCAAAAGCATCAAAAAAGTTTTAAAATGAAGCTTTTATTTTCCTTTTAGAACTTGAATTAGCAATTCTCATAGTTTTCGGAGTATTGGTTAATTTTTTATAAACTGAAAAAGTTAAGAACATATAACTGTCGTCGTAATTTGGCCCCCCTCTTTCATGGCCTGCCTCCGTAAAAGTTCGCACAAGAGTGTATGGATTAGTTCCTCCTAAATTTGGATCTGGCAACGCTCCATCTGGATAGATTGGGTCTCCATTAATATCGTATGTCTGAGCATATCCAATATTATCATATTGAGCACCTGTTTGAGTTCCAGACATAATGTAAGCGATATTAGCTAAGTCTTCACCAGCATGTATTATCATCTCTTCTTTAAGTTTATTTCTGTCGTAATAAAAAGTGCTTACATCGTCTAAGTAATCGGTATTTGTAAATCTGTAGCTTGCCTCTAGTTTAATACCTGCGTTACTATGAAATGCTTTTTTTATTCCAAACCCAAAAGGAATACAAATTGCAAAATTACTGTAGGTAGAGTATTTTTTCCCAGTAACTTCTTCAGAAAATATTTCAGGACCTCCTTCAAATCCTTGTCCTTCAGTATGAAGTTCTCTTAGTCTATATTTTTGGCCATCACCAACATTAATAGTGTCAGAATTTAGAAACTTATTGGTTCCCCATGGGTCGTAATAAAAACCACCAAAACCCACAAAAACATAAACTCCAAACTTTTGATTTCTACCACTAATTTTTTTCCTAAATTTATTTTTCAAATTATATTTATTACCGACTTTTTCAGGGTTTAAAGTATACTCTATTATTCCACTTCCTTCAGCTATATGGGTGTTGAAATTCAATCCTCTATTCATTCTATAGAAATCTCCAGAATAGGAGTCATCACCAGAAACTTTGGCATAGGATAAACTTAATCTTAGTGCTAACTTGTTTTTTAAGTAATACAAATATGAAAAATTGGAAGCAAAATTTGTTGACTGGATATTTAGATCAAATAAGAATGATCTAGTAATTGGCATGTCACCAAATATGTTGCCTTTAAATAAGCTATTTTCTGGAGAGTCTCCTCCACCAACATCTGTTAGACAACTCGACCCACCAATGCCAAAGTTGATTTCGTGTCTCTTAGTTTTATAAGTATTTCTATTATAATATTGAGCACTATAAAGAGCCGGGATTAGTATTAAAAAAAGAAATATATGGAAATACTTTTTCAAACTACAGCAAATATATCTTAATAATTTTAATTTATCTCGAGAGAATTTCTAACAAATATAGTTTATTATTATATTTTTAAAAATAGCTTTTTTAAGTTCCATAAAATTATTCCTACGCTTACGGAAATATTTATGGAATGTTTTGTACCCCATTGTGGAATTTCTAATGATAAATCACACAAATCAATTAGATTCTGTGAAACACCATTTATTTCATTTCCGAATACCAAAAGTATTTTCTTATTATTTAATTGGTAATTTTCTAAAGAAATAGAATTAGATGTTTGCTCAACAGCAATAATCTCATAGCCCAAATTACGATATTTAGTTAATATTTTAGAAGCATTTTTTTCGTACTCCCAGTCTACACTTTCTGAAGATCCGATTGCTGTTTTTCTAATTTCTCTATGAGGAGGTTTTCCTGTAATACCACATAAATACATTTTTTTAATTCCCATTGCATCGCAAGTCCTGAACACAGAGCCAATATTGTTAAGGCTTCTAATATCGTCCAATAAAACTATAATAGGGTCTTTCTCAACTTCTTTAAATTCTAAAACACTTAAGCGATTTAGTTCCTCTAGCTTTAATTTTTTATTCATTAAATGTTAATTTGCTAAAATGCGCATTTAGTTTATTTTTACAAACATATCTAGATACTACCTAAAGACCAAATGTCAAAAGTAAAAGCCAAATCAGAAACTCCTTTGATGAAACAATACAATTCCATCAAATCCAAGCATCCCGATGCATTGCTTTTGTTTAGAGTAGGGGACTTTTACGAAACTTTTGGCAAGGATGCAATTACAGCATCAAATGTATTAGGAATAACTTTAACAGCTCGCAATAACGGATCTTCCAAAATAGAGTTGGCAGGATTTCCTCATCATTCTGTAGGAACTTATTTGCCAAAATTAGTAAAGGCTGGTCATAGAGTTGCAGTTTGTGATCAATTAGAACAACCTGTAAAAGGAAAAAAAATTGTTAAAAGAGGGGTTACAGAACTAGTTACCCCAGGTATAGCTTTAACCGACCAATTATTAGACAGCAAAGGCAATAATTTTCTAGCTGCTGTTAGTTTTAACAAAGATAAAGCTGGTGTTGCTTTTTTGGATATTTCTACTGGTGAATTTTATGTTGGCCAGGGGGGTGTTAATTACATATCAAAATTAGTAAATGATTTTTCCCCATCCGAAATTCTATATTCAAGAAACAAAGACTCTTTTTTTCAAGATAATTTCCAATCTAAGGCCTACACTTTTAGATTAGACGATTGGGTTTTTCAAAATGATTTTGCTCTAGAAAAATTAAATATTCAGTTTGGAACTAAATCTTTGAAAGGCTTTGGAATTTCAAATATGGATTTAGCTATTATAGCAGCTGGAGCAGTTCTGCATTACATAACAACTGCCGAACACCATCATACAAGTCACGTTGCAAGTATTCAGAGAATAGAAAAGGGCAAACATCTGTGGATGGATGATTTTACTGTTTCAAATTTGGAACTAATATATTCTACCAACCACAATGGTCATACCCTGGTAGAGGTTATAGACCAAACTTCAACAGCTATGGGTGCAAGATTGTTGAAAAAATGGCTTTTATTTCCTTTAATTTCAGCTGAAAAAATAAGAGATAGATTGGAAACGGTTGATTTTTTTATTAATAATTCAGAACTTTTTGAGTTTATTAAAAGTCAATTTAAAGAGATTGGAGATTTAGAAAGAATGTCATCTAGGCTGGCGGTGTTAAAAACATCTCCAAGAGAGCTAAATCAGCTTAAAAAGTCATTACAGTCAATTATTCCAGTAAAAGAAAAATTATTATCTCTTGATCAAAAGCAACTTAATTTCTGGGCAAATAATTTAAAGGACAATTCAAAAACAATTCAGAAAATTGAAGAAATTCTATATGAAGATGCTCCAATTGCTGTTGGTAAGGGACAAGTAGTAAAAGAAGGATTTCACAACGAATTAGACGAGTTAAGAAATTTACTTTCAGATGCTAAGTCTGTTTTGTTAGATATTCAAAAAAGAGAAATTGAAAAAACTCGCATTCCTAGTTTAAAGATTGCATTTAACAATGTTTTTGGCTATTTCATTGAAGTTAGAAATACCCACAAAGACAAAGTGCCTGAGCAGTGGATAAGAAAACAAACACTTACTTCTGCAGAAAGATATGTAACAGAAGAGTTGAAGACATATGAAGAGAAAATTCTCGGAGCAGAAGAGAAAATATTGAAGTTAGAATCGAAGATTTTCTCACAACTTATTGAAGTTGTCTTACCAGATATTGAGGACATAGTTTTTAATGCAAAGTGTATTGCATATTTAGACGTGATTCATGGTTTAGCCA
>CALKFX010000004.1 GCA_938084875.1 uncultured Flavobacteriales bacterium
CTTCCAATGCCCCTTCCGCCATACCTAATGCCATAGCTCCAATAGAAATTCTGCCGCCATCTAAAATTTTCATGGATTGGATAAATCCTTCACCAATATTGCCAATAATATTGTCTTTATGAACTCTACAATTATCGAAAATAACTTCTGCTGTTTCCGATGCTCTCATTCCTAACTTATTTTCTTTCTTTCCCGAAAGAAAGCCCTTTGTGCCACGTTCCACAGCAAAAGCAGTCATTCCATGAGAATCGAGTAAATCTCCAGTTCTCACTATAACTACAATAATATCTCCAGAAATTCCATGAGTAATGAAGTTTTTAGAACCATTAATGACCCAATAATCTCCTTCTTGTTCTGCAATACATTTCATTCTCATTGCATCTGAACCAGTATTAGGTTCTGTAAGTCCCCATGCTCCAATCCACTGACCAGACGACAACTTTGGCAGCCATTTATTTTTTTGATTATCATTTCCAAACTTTAATAAATGGTTAACACAAAGCGAATTATGAGCAGCTAAAGATAATCCAATAGCACCACAAACCTTAGAAATTTCTTTAATAACCAAAATATATTCTTCATAACCTAATCCTGAACCTCCAAACTTTTCTGGAACTAAAATCCCCATTAACCCTTGTTTGCCAGCTTTTTTAAATAAATCTACGGGAAAATACTCTTTTTCGTCCCATACATTAATGTTTGGCAAAATTTCTTTTTTTGCAAAGTCTTGAGTCATTTGCTGAATCATCAGCTGATTTTCTGAATAGTCAAAATTCATTTCAAATAAGTTTTAATATTTAACAATACTGTTTATGTTTTTTGAAAATCCCTCTAATCTTTCTCTTCCTTTTAAAAAACCAAGCTCTACGACAAATGAAAACCCATCTACTACTGCCCCTTGTTGGATTACCAATTTTGCTGCAGCAATTGCAGTCCCTCCGGTAGCTAGCAAGTCATCGTGAATCACAACTCTGTCTCCAGGACCAACATCACCAATATTCATTTCAATGGTTGCTTTGCCGTACTCTAAATCGTAATCAGTTGATATGGTTTTGTAGGGAAGTTTTCCTTTTTTTCTTATCAAAACAAAGGAGAGATTATTTTCAATGGTTATAGGAAGACCAAATAGAAATCCTCGACTTTCAACTCCCACTACATGGGTGATTTCAGAATTTATGTAACTAGAAAGTTGTTTTACTATATTGGTGCAAAGTAGAGGATTTTTAAGAATTGGAGTAATATCTTTAAATACTATTCCTTTTTTAGGGAAATCTTTTACATCCCTTATATGACTTATAATTTCCTGTTTTAAATTCAATTTTACAGCATTACCTTATGGTCAAGTAAGGTACGATTTTATAATATAATTTATTATCTAGAATATGGATTTTTTTTAAATCCTCTAATAATTTAAAATGTCCATGTTGATCTCTAAAATTAACAATTGAATTTGCAAGATTCCAATTAATATAAGGATGGTTTTTTAATTCTTTTACCGAACAAGTATTTATATTAATTTTCACCAAACTAGAATCTTTAATATTCAGGAATGTTTCGAAGCTTTTAAAAAGACTATCATTAATACTAAATACTTCATTAACCTGAGAGATATGAACAAATCCACCAAGTGAATTTTTATAATTCAAAATATGGGTGGATTTTTTAGCACCAACTCCACGAAGCTTTCTCCACTGTAAGCTATCAGCCAAATTAATATTTACAATAAATTTTGTTTTTTTTGAAGGCTTAGAATTATATTTTTTTTGGGCGTTCCTTAAAATCATTCTCAAGTTTCTAGGGTTCAAAGTATAAACAATAGGCTTTTTACCATTTAAACAATTCTTGATTGCTAATAAGTTATTTATTTTGGAATTTGAAGCATAATAGCTAAAAACACCTTTAGAGCTTTTATTGTAATAAATTGTGTCAAAATAATTTTTTAAATCATAGTTAGGACTTTTAGATTTTAATAGAAATAAAAAGGGCTTTTTAAAATCTGATTTGATTTCTTTCTTAGGAATTACAACAATCGAATCTAACATTTTTATTTCCATTTCATTAAATGCATAACATTTCAATAATTGTTTTTTAGTTTTGAAAATATTTAACTTTTTCTGATAATTTTCAATTATCTGAATTTGAGACTTAGAGAAACCTAACAGATTCCAGTCTTTTCTTTTCCAAAAATTAGGATTTCTATTTTCGGGGATAATAATGGGTTTCTCAAATTTCAAAGTTTCTATTATCTCACTCTCCACAACAACAATTGGAGAAATGTTTTCTATAGAATTTCTTTCAAAAGAAAGAAAAATAAAATATGAAATGAAAATTATAAGAAGAAAGATAATTCCTCTACGCTGAGAAGGCGAGTAAAGTATATTAAACTTCATTGCCCAATTTAAACATCAAGATTCTCCTTCATTATTAATAGCGTCTAAATATCTAGCAAGCTGTTTTTTGACTACTGGAAATAAAAAATAAAGTCCAACCATATTTGGAAAAACCATAGCAAATATCATTGCATCTGAAAATGCCCAAATAGAATTCATACTTGCTGCAGCACCAATAACAACAAAAACTAAGAAAAGAACTTTATAAGTTAAATCTGCTGCTCTACCTCTACCAAATAAATATTTCCATGACTGAAGACCATAATAAGACCATGATATCATCGTTGAAACGGCAAATAACACAACTGCAATTGTTAGAAAAACATTAGAAAAAGGAATATACTCAGCAAATGCCATAGAGGTTATTCCAGCTCCTTCATATGCAATGCCGTTAATTAAAACAGACCCGTTGGTACCTCCATACTCAAATGCACCACCAAAATTGAAAATGATAATTACTAAAGCTGTCATTGTGCAAATAACCACCGTATCAATAAATGGTTCTAATAAAGCAACAAGTCCTTCAGATGCAGAAAATTTCGTTTTCACCGCAGAATGGGCAATCGATGCAGAACCAGCACCAGCTTCATTTGAAAAAGCAGCCCTTTTAAAACCAACTAGCAAAACACCAATAACTCCACCAACACCTATTGCCTTAGGGTTAAATGCTTGGGTAATTATTAAACTAAA
>CALKFX010000005.1 GCA_938084875.1 uncultured Flavobacteriales bacterium
TTCAAAAAAAATAACTAGGGCTAACAACGTGTATAATTAATTGCTTGGTAACTGCCGACTTACGAAAACTCCGCTGGTATTTTCTATCTGTGATTTGTTTACTAACTTTAGCGCTGTAACACGCAACAAACCATATACAAACACGTTGGCAGTAATTTGAAAAAACTATTATACATACTGGCACTTTTAATATTTCCTGTAAACATAAATGCCCAAATTGATTCTCTCATATCTAGATTATCTTTTGAGGCAGATTTTCGTTTTCGAATTGAACAAGATTGGGATTCTAAAAAATCAGATGGTTCATTTAGAGAAGATAGGACAAGATTACGCTACAGGTTGCGTGCAGGAGCTACTTATAAAGGGAAATGGTATGAGGTAGGATTTAGAATTCGAACTGGCAATCCTATTAAACAACAAGACCCACAATTAACACTTGGAGATGGCAATAAAGAGTTTAGCACCTTACCGATTGGAATAGAGAAAGCATACTTTCAAGGTAAATGGAAAACTTTTATTTTTTGGTTAGGCAAAAACAATTTCCCTTTTGAAAAAAATAACGAATTATTTTGGAGTGACAATGTATACCCTGAAGGAGTAACAATAGAAAATAATTTTAATACTAATTCCAATATAATTGATAACATTAATTTAAAAGGTGGTCACTATATCATTGCTACTTCAAATAAATCATTTGATAAAGATTCTTACTTCCAAGGATTTCAAATTTCTACTTCTTTTTTTGATAAAAGAATATCATTATTCCCTTCATTTTACTATTTCAAAAACATCCCAGATATTCCTGATGGAAATGATAACTTTTATATAAATTATTCTATTCTACATATAGGTACTAAATTCAAAATTCTTAAAGATATTCCTTTGTATTCAGAATTTGATTATTACAAAAATTTACAAGATTACACTGGAAATGATTCAATACCTAACAATCTAAAAAACCAGAAATCTGGGCTTGTTTTTGGCTTAAAATATGGCAAACTGAAAAACAAAAAAGATTGGATGTTCTCAACCAGTTATACGAAACTTCAAAAATTCTCAGCAGTCGATTTTCTAGCTCAAAATGATTGGGCAAGATGGGATTATTCTTCTTCTGGATCTCCTGATGGTCGATTAACTAATTTTAATGGAATTGAGTTAGTGGCTGGATATAAAATTAGTGGAAAAATAAGTTTAAAAATGAAATATTACTTTGTAGAACAACTCATACCTTTGACAAGCAATAAAGAAAATGGAAGTAGAATTAGATTAGATTTAGATGTTAAATTTTAAAAAAACTACTGCCAACAACGTGTATAGTTCATTGCTTCTGATTTTCCATTCGGAAAATCCTCGCTGCTGAACAATGGGTTTCTGTTTATTTGTTAACTTAGTACTCATCGCAACGAAACCATACACGAACACGTTGGCACTTATTTAAAAAAAATGAATAGGAAAAAATTATTTGTATTCTTAATACTGACCTTTTTGTGGTCTTGGATATTTTGGATTATTGGATTAAACTACCTATCAGTCGGAATTAATCAAGAGTCAATCGGTAAATTTTTAGTTTTCTTTTTTGTTGGGGTATATGGACCAACAATTTCCGCAATAATTACAACTCTATTCTTTGATGGACTTATAGGAGTATTTGAATTAATCAAGAAGCTCTTTATATGGAAAGTTCCTTTAAAATATTATGTATACCTAATTCTTTTACCTCTAATATTTGTCATTATTGGCATTGTACTTTACAGCCAGTTTATTGGAGAGATTGGAGGTTTTGATAAAATGGCATATCTATCGATACCAACAATATTATTAGCGGGATTGTATGCTGGACCTTTGGGAGAAGAGCTTGGATGGAGAGGTTTTTTATTATCTGAGTTTCAAAAAAAAAATTCAAACTTAAAAAGTGCAATCATTATTGGATTTATATGGTTTATTTGGCATATTCCACTATGGTGGGCACCATTCGGGACCTTGGTTAGTGGAGAACCAATATCTTTAATTCCTGTCATTACATATTTTACTATGCTAATCTGCCTATCCATAATAATTACTTGGTTAGTAATTAATTCAAAGGGAAGTGTACTTATTGCAATTTTATTTCACTTGTCAATTAATGCAGGAATCGCATTGCTGTTTTACCCTGAATTGAATATGGATTTCAAAAAAGTACATTTATTATCTAGTATTGGAATGCTAATATTTACTGGGTTCCTAATAGTAAAGAATAAATTAAAAACAAGTGCCAACACCGTATAAAATTAATTGCTAGATCAAGCTTACTTACGAAAATCCTTGCTGATTTTCTAGTTGGTTTTGAATTTACTAAATTGGTTGCTTAATCATCGCAAAAAATCTTATACAAACACGTTAGCCTTCATTAAGAACAACTAATAACCAATATAAATTCTTAGTTTAACTTATGTAGTTAGTTATATTTAAATTCAAAAAAAAATAATGAAATATTACATCTACTTATTAGTACTTATCGGATCGATTTTAATGGTAAATCAACATGCAATTGCACAAACAACTGTTTCCCAAACAGAGCAATTTCAAAATCGAATAGTGGATTCAATATTTTCTAAAACTTTAAGTGAAAGCCGTGACTTTTGGGTAAGATTACCAGATAATTTTCAGCCAGATAATGATGAAAAATATGCCGTGATTTATCTAATGGATGGATTTTCATTAGAAAGTACTTTGGAAGCTGTTTATGGTAATTATTGGGGGCATTACCTCCCACATATGATACTTGTTGGGATTTCTAATCGCAGCAACCGAATAAGAGATTTAACTACTTCGCAGATAAAAATGAGACGCGGTAATGCAATGAACGATGAAACTGGAGGTGCAGAAACCTTTACTAAATTTATGGAGAAGGAACTCATCCCATATATTGATAGCAAGTATCCAACCATGAACTATCGTACATTAATTGGACATTCTTATGCCGGTTTGTTTACTATAAATATGTTGGTTAATCATAAACATCTCTTTCAAAACTATATAGCCATAGATCCAAGTTTGGATTGGGATGGCCAAAAATTATTAAAGGAGGCAAAACAAAAGCTGAGTACAGAAAGTTATGAAGGCAAATCCCTTTTTGTGTCTTTAGCTGCAGAGCAGCTACATATGTGGAATGAAGAAATAACCATGGAGAATATTATGGATGACTCTTCAGAATTTACTTTGTTTGCGCGTTCAATCATTGAGTTTTCAAATTATACTAAATCTCAAAAACAGAATGGATTAAATTTTTCATGGAAGGTTTATAATGAAGATTTACATGGTACAGTTCCGTTACCATCAATAAGAGATGGGCTGATATTTCTTTTTGAATGGTATCAGTTTAAATCTCCACAAAAATATAATAATCCAGAAACCCCTTTAGAAGGATTG
>CALKFX010000006.1 GCA_938084875.1 uncultured Flavobacteriales bacterium
GTTTTGTCGTTTTCTTTCAAATGAAAATCTCCGAAAGGAATTATTGGAATATCATTTCTAATAACACCAGCTATTTTAGACGAGTTAGGAAACTTCAATTTATTAATTGGGCTTTTGGTAATTTTAGAACCGTCTTTTACTACAAATTCAATAATCTCAGCATCTGTTCCATGAAGGTTAGCCACAAGAGAAACATTTCCTTTTCTAACAAATTTAAAAATGTTATCTGCTGCTATTATCTTTTTATTTATTAAAGTATCTATACCTATAGATTGAGATAGATTGATGTAATCAAAGTTTTCAATTCTAGCAATTGTCTTTTTAATGCCATGACTTTTACCAACTAGGGAAGTCATTATATTCATCTCTGAATCGGCAGTTACTGAAATAAGTGCATCAATTTCTGTTAATCCTTCTTCTTCAAGAATTTTAACATCGTGTCCATCAATGTTGATAATCAAGGTTTTTTTAAGAGAATTTGCCATTTGTTCACATGTGGCTTTGTCTTTTTCTACAAGAGTTACTCTGAAATCATTTTCTAAAAGTTCTGCGGTGTTAATACCAATTCTACTACCACCAATAATCATTACATCTTTAATTTTAAAATTGTTTTTACCACAAAGTTTAATAATATTGGGAATCGAATCTTTTAAAGATATAAAGTATACAATGTCATTTTCTTTTAATACTGTTTCACCATTTACAATTAGAGTAAGATCATCTCTATGAAGTGCTAATGGCTTAAAACTTAAATTTGGATTTAAATCTGCACTTTCTCTTACTGTTTTATTAATAAGACTAGAATTTTTTGATAATGATATTCCAAATACAGTAAGCTTTCCATTGTCAAATTCTATATCATCAGTAAAAGCAGATTGATTTACCAATCTTTGAATTTCAAGAGTTGCAAGATAGGTAGGAGAAATTAAAGAGTCTATACCGAGTTCATTATAAAAATGCTCTTTGTTCTCTTTAATTATATTAACATCGTTAATTCTTGCAATGGTTCGTTTCGCTCCTAGTTTTTTTCCTAAAATACATATTAGCATATTGGTTTCTTCACTTGAGGTAACTGCAATTAACAAATCGCAAGAACTTATTAGCTTTTGTTCCATAATCTCTACTGATTTTGCATCACCTGCAATTGTAAAAACATCTATTTGAGAAGAAATAGTATTTAACCTTTCTTCGTTCTGATCAAGTAGGTATATGTCGTGAGATTCTGAAGACAACAATTTAGCAAGATGTGATCCAAGGTCACCTGCTCCAGCAATAATAATCTTCATAGGATGAAATTTATAAGCAAATATATAAGTCTTTAATTACTGAAATATAGATTTATAAAAAAACATTGTTCATTTTAATAAATATATTTTCTAAGTTATTTGTTTTTTTACTTTTGTGGTAAATAGAAAGAAATGTCAGATATAAAATTTGGTACAGATGGTTGGAGAGCAATAATTGCAAAAGACTTCACAGTTGAAAATGTTTCAAGAGTTGCATACGCCACTGCTGAATGGACATTGAAAAACTTTAAGAAACCATCTATTGTTATTGGACATGATTGCAGATTTGGTGGGAAATTATTTGTAGAAACAGCTGTTAAAGTATTTATTTCTAAGGGAATAAAAGTACATATGGCAAAAACATTTATTTCTACTCCTATGATTTCTTTAGGAGTTAAAGAACTAAAAGCCTCATTAGGAGTTGTAATTACTGCTAGTCATAATCCACCAGCTTATAATGGATACAAGCTCAAAGGACATTTTGGTGGTCCTCTATCCTCAGATAAAATTAATGAAGTGGAAAGTTTGATTCCGTCTGAAGATAAAATTTATCTCAACCAGATTGATATTGATAAGCAAATAGAAAAAAATAATATTGAAATAGTTGATTTAGAGCAGATGTATTTAGATAGAATAGAATCTTCTTTTGATTTAGAGGCCATTAAAAATTCTGGATTAAATTTTGCTTATGATGCTATGTTTGGTGCCGGTCAAAATGTTATGAAAAAATTATTTCCTGATATGACTTTTTTACATTGTGATGAAAATCCTTCATTTATGGGCCAGGCTCCAGAGCCAATTGCCAAAAACTTAACGGAATTTTCTAATTTAATTAAAGAAAAAAGAAATATTGCTGCTGGTCTTGCAACAGATGGAGATGCAGACAGGTTAGGTCTTTATAACTCCAAAGGTGAATTTGTAGATTCACATCATATTATATTGTTGCTGCTATTATATTTAAATAAATCTAAAAATTTAAAGGGTAAGGTGGTAGTAGCTGCTTCTACAACTCCAAGGGTAGTTAGGTTGGCGGAGATATTAGGATTGAAACATGATACAGTTAAAGTTGGCTTCAAATATATAGCTCAACAGATGATAAATGAAGATGTTTTAATTGGGGGAGAAGAATCTGGAGGAATTGCTATCAAGGGACATATTCCTGAAAGAGATGGTATATGGATGGGACTTGTTTTATTTGAATACATGGCTAAATCAGGTAAATCTTTAGAAGAACTTATTGAAGAAGTTTACGGACTAGTAGGAGCTTTTAAATATTGGAGAGATGACCTTCATATTGACGAGAAGTTGAAAAATGCCATTGTTAATAAATGCAATAAAGACCAGTTTCAGTCTTTTGGAAAGTATACTGTACAAAGTATAGACAAGACAGATGGTTTTAAATTTATTTTAAGTGACGACGAATGGTTGATGATAAGACCATCGGGAACAGAGCCTGTTTTAAGGTGTTATGCAGAATCTAAGGACTTAAAAGGCGCAATTGACATACTATCTGCTTGTAAGAAAGAAATTGGGGTTTAAAATGCTTAAAATCCAGATACTTTGCTTTCAGATGGATGTTTAACAGTGAAAGTAAATTTTTTCTCTACAACTTCTTTTGGACTCAATTGAATATTCCATTTCAATTTTCCATTTTTCTTATCAAATATTGCTTCAGAGCTTTCCAATAGTTGAATATCAATTGATTTTTTGGCGGATTTTGGGATTTGATCAATAAGTACAATTGAAACTGAACTGTCTTTGTTATTTTTTAATGAAAGCTTATAGGTTTTCTCAAATCTTATATTGTCTCCAACTTTTGTTTCTGAACTAAACTTTTTCTCTAATGTTCTTTCACAAATTATAGAAACATCTCTACTCAAAGATAAATCATTGGTTTTTTTAGTGGAGTAGGGGTCTAAAAACGTTTTTCCTATAGATTTACCTTCAAAATAGACTTGACCATTTCCAGGAAGTAAATTCTTATTTCCAAGAGATTCAAAGTGACACATTAAGAAAACATCCTTGTCTAGCTTTGGATAGCAATAATAATCGTAATTAGCCTTAATACTGAATTTTTGAATTTCAATAAAAACAGGTTCAGTTTGAGATTGGATTGAATAGGGAAGTGCTATATTATAAATTATTTGTGTTCCACTGTAATCAACGCTAGTAAATTCAGAGGAAGAAATAGACTCTTGTATTTCATCTTCACTATCCATTGCATTGGCGGAGTAGCCTTTGTTTTCAATCGTTTTAGCTCTTTTATTGGTGGTACTGTAGGTATTGATATATTGGGTTTGAAAGGAAGGAGCTTTGTTGGATTTATTTAATTTACCAGTAGAAAGAGAAAGTTGGACATTGGACCAAGTTTCATTGGTATTTTGAAATATTTTTGCTTTGTAGGTTAAGTCTATTGGAGAGTTTAGTCCTTTAGATCTTATTTCGTAGCTAGGTATCCATCCGGCTTTATTGGAATTATAACTTAGCTCATAGTCGTAATTTCCAGCTTTGGTACAAGTTAATTGGACCATTATGTTAGCAGATTGGTTTCTAGTATTTTTAATTATAGAATTTATTTGTTGTTTTAGTTTTTCTTCTATTAAAGATAAGGAGTCTATTTCTTTTTTAGTGATAGAAATGTCCGATTGAATTCTAGAAATACTTTTTTTGAAATACTCAGACAAATCCATCAAATCATCAACTATAAATTCTCTTGTGGTTTTTAAAACAGACTTATTTTCATTGAATAAATCTTTTTCTTCAATAAAAACTGCAAGATTGACTTCCTTAATTCTTTTTTGCTCCTTTATATTACTTAAACTATCTTTTAAGAAATATAATTCTTTATTTCCCATAGATTCCTCCGATAGAAAGTTCATTTTTTTTGAAACAGAATTAACAATGATATTGTTGGACTTCATTACAAACTGAATAGACTCGTTGATTAAGCTAGGGGATAGATTGTTGATTATTAAATGATTAGAGCCTAATTTTATTGAAGCATTTCCTATTCTTTCAATATGTGCGCCCACATTGTGAATGGTAATATTTTTAATTTCAGAACTTTGAGAAATATAATTGGCTAGATTTTGAGCCTTGAAACTTAAGGAAGTTAACGTCAAAAAAGAAGAACATATTAAAAATAGTTTTTTAATCATTATATATTTTTTACAAACATACTTCAAAGTTAATGCCAAAAATTTAATTATCCTTAACTTAGCTTAATGTCTAAGCCATTAATTTTAATTACCAACGACGATGGATACCAATCTAAGGGTATAAAGTCCCTTGTTGATTCTGTAAAGGATTTAGGACGAATTATATTGGTTGCACCAGATAGACCACAATCTGGAATGGGTCATGCTATTTCGGTAAATAAACCTGTAAGATGTAATAAAATAGATCTTTTTAGTTCTGTCAATGCCTACTCTTGTACAGGAACCCCTGTAGACTGTGTAAAAATGGGGTTATTTCTATTAAAAGGAGAAAGACCAGATTTGATTTTGTCAGGAATTAACCATGGTTCTAATGTGAGT
>CALKFX010000007.1 GCA_938084875.1 uncultured Flavobacteriales bacterium
GATATTGTTTTAAAACAAACCAATATAACAGCAGGAATATATGGCAGATACAAGATTAACTCCAAAATGCATATTAATTCTGGTATAAATTATGTTAAAATTAGTGGAGAAGATGCACACTCTGCAGGACCTAGGGGATGGAGAAACTTAAGATTTCAAAACCAAATATTTGAACTAAATTCATGCTTAGAATATACATTTTATAGAACAAACGATATTGGACGTACAGGAAGATATAGAACTAGTTTAAATCTATATGCTTTTGTAGGCGGCTCTGTATTTTACCACAACCCAAAGGGTACATTTTTAGTTAATGCGAATAGCCCAATTAAAGATTGGGAAAGCTTAAGACCTTTAAAAACGGAAGGACAAGCAACCCCTTACAGTCAAATAAGCTTCTCGACACCTTATGGAATTGGTGCAATTATAAAAACCGCAACTTTTTATAAGTTCGGAATATACTTTAGGTATATGAAAAATTATACAGATTATTTAGATGATATTTCAACTGTTTATGCCCATGATCCTGGTGAAGAAAATATAGCAAATCAATACAATGGTCCAGATGAACAGGCTGAAAGTTTTTCTATAGGACAAATAAGGGGAAACCCTAAAAGTTTTGACGATATTTTCATGTTAAATATTTCTTTTAGTAAGATAATTGCATCTAAAAATAATATCTACTACGCAGACTATTTGATGAAGTATAAAATACCTAAAAAGTTTAAGTCTAAAAGTGGATATGGTAGTAGAAGACATAACACTTATCAATTTAAGAATTTCAAAAAGAAAAAAGCCAAACGAACAATGAGAGCTAACTTCTAGAAAAACTGTTTTATTTTGATAATTGGTTTAATTAATAAAGTAAACCAAAAAGGTTTTAAACCATTTATTTTCCAAGACTTTTTATCATTTCTATTAGCTTGCCATCTGTTTTTCAAACTAGAATTACTAACTCCACCCACTCTCATTTTAGTAATATTTAATGGTATATATTTTGATTTTAGATTGTATAATTCAAACATTCTTAACATCAGTTCATAGTCTGCTGAACTCCCTAAACTAAGGTTATATAATCCATATTTTAAATAAAAGGATTTTTTTATAAAAAATCCAGTATGAGGAGGCATCCATCCCCATTTAAATTTCCCTTTGGTATAACTACTAGATTTCCACTTTCTAATTACTCTATTAATATCTTTTCTATCCACATAATTAATATCTCCATAAATCATATCTACATTTTCATCAAATAACTGCATAACATTATCAACCACAGAGTTATTGTCAAAAACATCATCTGCATGAAGAAGTCCTACAACATCGCCTGAGGATTTAGTAATTCCTTTATTAATAGCATCGTAAATACCAGCATCACTTTCTGAAACAAAAACATCAATACTATTTGAAAATTCTTTAATAATTTCTAGAGTGTTGTCTGTAGAAGCTCCATCAATAATTATATACTCAACTTGCTTGTAAGATTGGTTGAGAACAGAATTTATCGTTGCTTTTATAGTTTGCTGACTATTAAAACAAACAGTAATTATAGATATTTTCATGAAATAGTTCTAATACCTACTTTTTCTGCAGGATTTCCTTTGTAAATACTGTAAGCTTCTAAATTTTTAGATGTAACAGAACCAGCAGAAAGAATAGAATGAGATTTTGCTGTTACACCAGGCAAAACAATTGATTTAGCTCCAATCCAAACCCCATCCTCAACTTTAATGGGTTTGGTTATTAAATCAAAGCTTTCTTTTTTGTAATTATGGTTACCACATAATAAAAATGCACCTTGGGAAATACAAACATTATTTCCAATATCCACATCATCTAAATTGTCAATCCAAACATTTTCTCCAATCCAAACATAATCTCCCAAGGATAGTTTCCATGGGTATTTGATATTAACAGTAGATTTAATCACAACAGACTTTCCAATCTTTGCACCAAATATTCTTAAAATCAAAACTTTAAAATATGGAAAAGGCAACCAATTAGATTTAAAAAAAATTAGACTAACTAAATACCATATAGTTCTTAAAATAATATTTCCAGGATAAAAGTCCTTATTGTTAAATTTAGAAAAATCTGATTTTAAGTTCATTGATTAAGAAAACATTTTAATATATCCATTTTTATATATAGATGGATTTACAAATTTATCATAATAATTTCTTGAACCATTATTAAATTCCTTATAATATCCAGGCTTCATTTCATTAAAATAAATCAATTTTTCCTTAAAAAGACTATTAGTTAATGGCAGTCGAAAACCAGCATTGTATTTTTCTAAATTATTCCATGGACAATTTTCTGAGATTAGAATAGGAAGTCCTGTTGCAAGAGATTCTACAATAGTATGTCCAAAATTTTCATTTTTCGAACTAGAAATAAAAACATGGGCCCTTTTAATATAATCTATAACAATGCTAAATTTTTGTTGGCCAATAAATTCTACAGTAATATTAGAAGGTAAGGATTTGGAAATTTTCAATAACGAATTATAATAATCAGAGTCCTCGACAAAACCAATTATAGTATAATTACATGCAAACTTAATATCTGAAAGAACCTTTAGAAAAAACTCTATATTTTTTATCTTATTAATTCTACAAATAGAAATTAAATTCAAAACTTTAGATGATTTTTTTCTTTCTTGAAATTCAATTTTTTTAGTGATATTTGGTAAAATAGAATAGGTAATACTTTTCAAAATAACTCTATTTAAATCCTCTAGCTCCTGGTCATTAGTTAAATGCCAATGAATATTCCTATAAATAGATAAGCTTTTCATCAATTGTAAGAAAATAATTTTTCTATATGATTTAAAAGCAAGAGCCCCGGTTCCAAGCATTCCTCTAGGAGCTATAATAGTATTGTATTTAGTTTTAAATAGCCAACAAGGAAGAATAGAAAATTTAA
>CALKFX010000008.1 GCA_938084875.1 uncultured Flavobacteriales bacterium
GGTTTTTACAACCTTATTTCCGTAAACACCAATGTCACAGTTTAAATCGTCTGCAATAATAAATAAAACATTAAGTTTTTTGTTGGTTATTTCAGTTATAGATACAGAACTTTCTTTTGGTGAACTACAACTTGAAAGAAGAAAAAAAAAAAGTACTGTTAATAAGGAAATTATATTTTTCTTTATAGAGATAAAAAATTTGATTTTGAGTATTGTACTAAATAGTTTGTACATGTTTCAGATGATAATTAACTAAATTATCTACAGGTTTTTGAATTATATCACCAAGAATTACTCCATGATTGTCTGCAGCAACTTTAAGTTCTCTTTCAAAAATTTTACTAATTGAACCAATAAAATGGGTTTTAACAGATTTGTATTCTGGATAACAACAGACATGAATTTTTATAAATTCATTCATTCCATGCTGAATCATCTCAGTAATATATTCGTGGTGGTAATGTCTATTAATAAATTTCATAAAAGAAGCTAGATAAACATTTGCATGTGGTTTCATATATACATTTTCAAAAATATCTGCTTTTGCATCACCAAATTGACTTTCAAAATCTTTATGAATTGAATCTGGTAGCTGATTATATAAATAATCTTTTAATAATTTTTTTCCATAAAAAGAGCCAGAGCCTTCATCCCCTAAAACATAAGCAATGGCTGGAACCTCTTCTCTTAAATTTTGACCATCAAAATAACATGAATTTGAACCTGTTCCTAAAATACAAGATATTGCAGGTTCTCCTTTATAAGTAGATAATGCACAGGCTAGTAAATCATGATCAACTGTAACCTCTGAGTTTGGATATATTTTACACAATCCAGATTTTACTATGTTATTCATCTCTTCACTTGAACATCCTGCACCATAAAAATACAATCTTTCTACATTTTTTGAAGCTTCATAAAAGTCTTTATTATTTTGAATTTCATTGGCTATAAATTCACTAGAATGAAAAAAAGGATTGAATCCCATAGTTTTATACATTGTAATCTGATTTTCATCATTGACAAGTACCCAATCAGTCTTGGTAGACCCACTTTCTGCGATTAGTATCATATATATAAATTTAAAATATAGTTTTGGAATATTTATTTTTAAAAATGTATCTATAAATTAAGAGATTAATCTCTTTAAAGTTATTTATTTTTATAAATAAATCTTTAATTTTTTTGTTACTTTTTATAGTAATATTATCTGGATTAATTAAGCTTATTAAAAAATCTAAAATTATCTTAGAGAAAGTCATAATTATTAGATTTTATAAGGACCAAAATATTTCAACTTCAGAAGACAAAGTATTCAAAATATAACTTACAGGAAGTAATTCTTTATTAGCTCTATTTAATATATCTTCATTTTCCTTACCAGAAATATTAAAAATGATTTTCTTTGAATTTAGTAGCGATTTTAAATTATGAGTAAGCCTCTTTTTAATTGGAAAAGGAGCTATGTTTAAAGATATGTCTGGATAAATTTCTGAAAGTGCATTTTCTGTTTGAACAGTATTTGGAAATAGAGAGGCAGTATGGCCATCTAAACCCATCTCCAATAAAACAATAGATTTTTCCTTTAAAAAAACAGAATTTGATAGTTTAGATAAGGATAAATTATTTTTTTCGTCTTTTATATCATATATCATTGGAGTTATAGATGCCTTTTGTAAAATGATTTCTCCTAATGCTTCAGAAATATTGTAAAAATTAGTTTCCTTGGATTGATTATCAATCCATTTTTCATCTACCAACCCAAACTTCACATTTGACCAATCTACTTTGGAAATCTCTTTAAATCTTTTGTATAAAGAAAGTGAAGATGCACCACAAGAAAGTAAAACTTTTACTTCGTTACTTGATTTTGTTTCAATACGTAAGTTTACTTCTATCAAAGACAATAAATTGTCTTCTAATACAGTGGAATTTTCAAATTTTTTTACAATCATTATATGCTAATATACACTTATTGTTTAACATACACTTAGTATTTAAGTGATTATTGTTATAACAACACCTAATAAAAACATATTAACTATGGATGACTTAGAAAATTAATTATTAATAACAATAGACTCCTCTATTAAACCAAAAGAATTTCTTATTTCACCATCCATAATTAATTGAATTTTAATTTTTGTGTCAATTGGGAAAGAATTACCATCTAAAGTTTTAGTATTTAAAGTAGTTATACCGTTTTGAGTTTCTGCATAAAACTCTACTAATGAAAATTCACCATTTTGGTATCCATATCCTTCACCAAAATCGGAATACAATATCCCTTTTGCATACAAATTAGTATCTAAAGAAACCAAAAGAGTAATAGTATCTAATGAAAAAGAATTGGTGGACACAATAGGATTACACAATGGAACTATCGCTCCAGGTCTAATCAAAATATCTGGGTGATATTTATGATTTTGACTTTTTTCACCATTTATAGAGACATTTCTCCAATTACCCTTAGGAATTTGACCATTTTCGCTCCATTTAGGAACAATTAATAAATCACTTCCAAGTAAGAAATTTTCTTGTTCAGTTCTTAAATATTTTTCTGCTGGATTATTAAAAAAGACTGGTCTCATGACTGGCATTCCCGTATTTGCACTTTCCCAAAACAAGGTATATAAATAAGGCAATAAGCGATATCTTCTTTGCAAAGCTTCTCTAGAAACTGTTTCTACTTCTTCACCAAAAGACCAGGGTTCCTGGTTTATAGAACCTTTAGTAGAATGCGCTCTAGAAAAAGGATAAAAAGCTCCTACAGCTATCCAATGAGCATATAGTTCTGGAGTTGCATTTCCAGCAAACCCACCTATATCAGGCCCATTAAAAGGCTGTCCAGAAAGACTTAAATTCAGACTCATAGGAATAGACTGCTTTAAATGTTTCATTGAAGAATTATTATCTCCAGTCCATGTTGCTGCATATCGGTGTCCACCTAAAAAGTTGGATCTAGTCAATACAAATGGTCTTTTTTCAGGATTAGATTTAATTATTCCCTTTCTTGAAGATTCTACCATCATCATTCCATAAACATTGTGGTACCTTAAGTGTATATCATTTTTAATATTTTCATCTCCTAAATGTATATTACTATCTGGCATGGTCCAATCTGCTGTTTCAAAAACAGCTGGTTCGTTCATGTCGTTCCAAACTCCATCTACACCTTTAGCCATGAAGTTTTTATACAATCCTCCCCACCATTTAGAAACCTTAGACTGAGTAAAATCAGGAAAAACACAGTCTCCTGGCCAAACTTTACCAAGAAACACAGAATCGTTTCTTGTCATTACCCAAGCATTGATTTTTTCGCCAGAATCATAAACAAAATATCCTTTTTCTGCTTTGATACCTGGATCTATCATCCAAACAGATTTAAAATCTTTCTGATGTAAATAATCATTGGTTTCTGTTGGATTTGGAAAGTGAATAGAATCAAAAGTGAAAATTTTAAAATCTTGCATGTAATCAATATCCATCCATATTACATCGCAAGGAATATTTTTCAAACGCATTGTATCTGCTAAAGATTTAACTCTTTCATCGGGATAATAAGAATATCGACATTGGTGAAAACCTAGACTCCAAAGTGGAGGAAGTTCGATATTTCCGGTAAGTTTTCCAAGCTCTTTCATCACTTCTTGAGGAGAATCTTTTTCAATTACTATAACTCTAAATGCTGGTCCTTCTGATGAAAAAGTAATTCTTTCCCCTAAAGAAATCTCCATTTTCCAAGTGTTATCTGCTATAACTCCAAAACTTTTACCATTTTCACCAACACCTAGTACCCAAGGATGTGACTGATATAACCTTTGGCCATTGTCTTTGCCATATCCATAATTATCTGTATTCCATAATTTAACGGTTTTACCATTTCTTATCAAATCTCCCATAACTTCTCCTGTTCCATATAAATCAACATTTGAACCAAATGAAACTTGAGCGATCTGTCTATCCGAAAATACAGAAAAAGATACTTTTAGAGAACTAGAATCGTATACTTTATCCATTTCTAATGGTTCATTTAATATAGCAAAAGAGGGAGTATGTGAGGATTTATCATATCCTGGTGGATAATAAATGTTGACATTACTATCACAATTGATATTAGTTTGTTTAGTTTGTTTTTCACTACAACTAGTATTTAAAAAAGAAACTAATAAAAGTAAATAAAGTAGGTTTTTAGTATATTTCATAGCGTAATATTTAAATTATTTCCTGTTAGTAATTTATTTAGATTTTAGATATTTTGATAACCTTTTGACTGTATTTTAATAAATATATTCCTCTTTCTAAATCTCCTAAAAATATTTTTCCATTATTCACAATACCATTTTTAATAACTTCTCCATTTATATTATGGATATAATAATTTTGATTTTTAACATTATAATCATCTGTAATATTTAAAAAATCAACAACTGGATTTGGGAATACGTTAAAACCATTTTTCTCAAAATCAATAGTACTATTAGGTGAATTACAGGCACATATATTTTTTGGAATATTAAGATTTGGTTCTGTTGGTGCATTGTAAGTGACTTTTACCCAACATTTTTGCCCCATTTGATTTTCAGTTGTATTCCTTATTTTAATGGTGTATAAATCTTCATTTAATATTGAAAAATCATGAGAAAAATCTCCTATTCCAGTAATTGAATCTATTGTATTGCAATTACTATCTAATAGTATTATATCTACAGATAAATTATTAAATAATGGATAAAATTCAATATTTAAATTGCTTTGCGCCTCTAAATGAACTTTACCAACAACTCTACATTCTTTACTTTGGTTTGGCAACATTCCTCCTTGTTGTAAAGAAGATAGATGGCTATCTCCCAAGTCATTGGCCATTTCCCATTCTTGAGTAATTTGTTCTGAAGAATTGATGTAATTGGTAGTAATTCCATCAGGAGCCCAAATTGAATACCCTTTTCTAGAGTTATTCGCAGAGCCATCACATGGAGGAATATTAATATCTATTTTACCGCCACCATATACAATTATAGTATTTGTGTTTGCTCCTGAATAATCTTTTAAAACTGTACCATCTGCCCAATTAGTTTGGACACCAATTAAGTTTTTCCAATTACTCCAACTATCATTGACAGCAATAATTGCCTTTGCATCTCTTTCAATTACCAAAGCATTGTTCTCTTGCCATCTAACAAGATAAGAACCACCTTTAAAATTGAGATTTTGATGACACCAAATAATATTGGCAATATCTGACCGTATTGGAAGTTCTATTGAGTCTTTTGGATGATGGTTAAATCTATTACTGTTATACCCAATATTAAAAAGATCTTCAAAATAAACCATTGGCGATCCGTCTAATGCAAAGGAAATGGCGTAAACAATACTTAATCTAGGATCATTGGGTTCAATTTGAGTTCCTAGTTGTTGAGAGCTATTCCAACCATTGTAATTGCCATCAGAATCTAGAATTGGTCTAAATGTATCATGATTATTTACAAATGGGACTGTTCTTTGTCTATTTATCTGCTGGTAATTAGGAACCAGTCCCAAATCAAATGCTCCGTTACCTTGAATAATACCCACCAACGCATTTCTTAAAGAAAAATCAAATGTGCCAGCTCTATTTTGAACATCATTGCACCATTGATCTAGTTCACTAGCACCACCTACCCACTCTCCTACTGCAAACATATCATCCGTTCCATTTGCCCATCCATTTCCATGTTGAAGATTCCATAATAAATCTTCTGAAATGTAAGTTGGAAAATGTTTAATAGCATCTATTCTAACACCAGAAAAACCAACTTGTTTTTTATACCACATTATCCAATTTCTCATTCCATTTCTCATGTAATCATTGGTTTGATTTGGATTGTAAATAGCATTAGAACTCAATCCATAAGCAGTGGATTCATAGGAAATGTCTGGCCCCCAATAAGGAGTGTTAATTTCATTGGAGCAACAAATAAAATTATTATTTGGATAAAAATTTTGCCAATTTTTTGGGAAACGTCCTTTTCTAGATAAATAATTTGTTGCATTTTCTAAAATAGAAGGGGTTTCATAGCAAGAGTATCTGAAGTTTTTATATTTACTTGTTGAACCATCTTCTAATGCCATCGGGTCTTGACCACCTGATCCGTTCTGACTTCCTGCTCCTGTTAAATGGTTCAAGACAATATCTTGAATTACATCAATACCATTTGCCTTCATTACAGCAACCATTCTTAATAGCTGGTCTTTATCTCCCAATTTTGTTTTCAAAAACCCTTTTTGGTATTTATCTCCAAGATCGTAATGATCAAATGGAGCATACCCCATGTCAATAATGTTTTTATTTTTAATGGAAGGAGGAATCCAAATGGCGTCAATTCCTAAAGATCGAAGTCTTGGAGCTAAATCTGAAAGATAATCTGCATATCGATAGGGATAATTAGAGTTGAAATAATCCCACCAAAATCCCTGTAAAACCACTTGTCTGTTATTGGGATTGGATTGCGAATAAAACGAGTTATAAAACTGAAAACAAAATAATGCTAATAAAATTAAGCGACTAATAACCACTATTTTGAACAAGATTTATATTGTTAACTATATCGTAAGTTGGTAATGGATACAAATCTCTATATTGTGGAACATCTGCACCATTTATTTCTCCGCCCTTAAAAGACCATAACAAGTCATTTCCTGTAAACATATTAAATCTAATCAAATCCGTTCTTCTAGTACATTCCCAAAACAATTCTTTTCCTCTTTCTTCTAAAATATCGTCTAAGGAAACAGAACTTAAGTTAAAATTGGTATTTCCATATGCTCGCTCTCTAACCATATTTATATAGCTTAAAGCAGTAGCTTGGTCTCCATTTCTAAGTGATGCCTCAGCAATCATAAGGTATACATCAGCTAATCTAAACATTGGAAAATCAGCATCTGCATGTTGTAATTGAGCATGGGAACCAGGATTTCCATTTTGATCAAGGTTACTAAACTTTCCAATTAAATATCCACTAGTGTCTGGAGAGTTTGTTAAAATATCAATTTCTAAAGTTTGGTTGCTATCTGCTTGAAACATCCAACGACTGTCCAATGAGGAATCTGTAAATGTATTGACAAATGTAGGAGTAGTTCTAAGACCATTCCACCCATTATTCATTCCATAATCACTAGCGTCCATTAAGCTACCTATTGAAGCACAAATTAAGAAAGTTGTTCCTCCCCATGTTTGGGTATACTGGCCATCAAAAACTACTGGAAAAATAATTTCTGGAGATGTGTGATTATCTGCCATGAAAACATGAGCATATTGATCGTCTAAAGAAAAAGAACCATTGTCGATGATTTTTTGACTATAAGTAATACAATCTAGATTTTTCTCAGTTCCCGTATACACTTCAGCATTCAAAAACATTTTTGCTAAAAGCGCATGACAAGCAGACTGACTTGCTCTTCCGTAGGGCGCTAAAGAAGCAGTCATTAATATATTTTCAATCTCTTTAAGTTCGGATTCAATCCAATTGAAAAGATCTGCTCTTTGAATTTGTTCAGGAAGAAATAATCCAATAGGAGAATTTTCATCAACAAAAGGAACATTTCCAAATAAATCCATTGCATGGTAATAGCTTAAAGCTCTTAAGAATCTCGCTTCTGCCCTATACATTCTTAACTCTTCTTGTTCTTCATTAGAAAAACCTTTTTCTTCCATACTTTCATCGGAAGTTTCTTTAATAAAGACATTTGCAATTGGAATTTGATAATAAATTCTTGAGTACATTGCTTTTACAAAAGAATTATCTGCACTCCACTCCAATTTACACATTTCAGGAATACCTACATCATTCCATCTACATAGGGCATTATCAGTTGGTAAATCTTGAAGATTCCATAAAACTCTAATGTACTGAGAAAAACCTTCATCAATACCAGCAATATCTGGATTTCCACTAGGACCATGTAATCCTGACAATGACATTCCAGCATATAATTTAGCCAAAACATTTACATAATTATCTGCATCCTTGTAAACATCTACTGATGAAAGACCAATAACAGGTTCTAAGTCTAATCTTTTAGAACAAGAAATTGATACCGTCAAGGATATTATAGTAAGGAAGTAAAAAGTATTTTTAAAAAAATTCATAAAAGATGTATTAAAAATCAAACGTTAAATTTAAAGAGAAAATTCTTGGTCTAGGATAAATTGTATTGTCAATTCCGCCAACCACTTCTGGATCCATTCCAGAATAATTACTAAGCACAAAAACATTGTTAATAACAAGAGCTGCATTCATTCTAAACTTATCTGAAAGTTGATTGCCAAAATTATATCCAAGGGTAAAATAATCCATTCTTAAAAAATCTGATTTTTCTAAATAATAGCTATTAACAGATTGTTCAAAGGATTTACCTAAAAATTCAGTCTCTAGAAAACTTGAATGTATATTACCTGTATTGAATGTAGAATTTCCAGATTGAAAATTTCCTGACTGAGCAGCTACGTTATTATATACATACCCACCGACTTCTGCTCTCATAGAAAACCCAGTGTACCATCTTTTATGTTCTAAATTCAGATTTAATCCGAAAAACCATTTAGGATTTGGATTACCAGATCTAACTCTATCGTCAATATTAACTATACTATCGTTATTAAAATCTGTAAATTGATCTTCTATAGGATTTCCATCTGAATCATAATTTGCTTCATAAAGAAAGTAAGTGAAAGTAGAATAACCAACAGTATGAATTTGAGCTGTATTTCCAAAACCTCCTACATCTCCTACCTGTATTCCAATTGAAGATGTATCTGGAACTGCAGTAAGTCCAGTTATTAAGTTTTTATTGTAAGTTCCGTTTAAACCCAAATCTAACTTAGTAGAATTGGAGTTTATTAACCCAAAATTTAAATTCATTTCTACCCCTTCGTTAGTCATACTTCCAACATTGGTTAACAATTGGTTGGTAAAGTTAGTACCTGCAACTACAGGAACTGTAGCAAGTAAATCGGAAGTCTCTTTTTTGTAATAGTCAAAAGAACCACTAATTCGGTCATTTAAAATCCCAAAATCTAAACCTAAGTTGGTACTCGAGGTAGTTTCCCACTGAATACTATAATCATATCCATCTGGTCTTAAAGTGGTAAAATACTGATTTCCAAACAAATATTGTGCAGTTACTGAACCTTGTTGATAATTTGCTATATATGGATAATCAGCATAAATATCTTGTTGACCAGTAACACCATATCCACCTCTCGCCTTCAAATAAGTCAATAGGTCTGAATTTTTCAAAAATGACTCTTCACTAATAATCCAAGCTGCTGAAAAAGAAGGAAAAACACCCCATCTTGATTCTGGACTAAATCTTGAAGAGCCATCTCTTCTCAATGTTGCCGTTATAACGTATTTGTCATTAAAAGAATAAATAGATCTTCCATAAAAAGAAAGCAATGCGTTTTTGGTATCAGTTGGTATTCCTGGTGGATTTAAAGTATCACCAGCAATATTAAATTTGGCATATGCTGGTCTTAAAGTAGACCATTCCTGAAAAGAATAACCAGTAGTTATATCAATTCTGTGTTTTTTAGCTTTTTCAGAATTAGAATAATTTATAAACCCATCTATAAGCTGATTAGATTTATCCATTTTATATTCACTAAAATAACCTCCTTGCTGAAAGCTCGATGCTGCTTGAATTGGAATAGTAACGCTTCCATTCGAAGATGCAACATCAGTTCCAACATTAATTACTGCTTTAAGTTCAGGCATAAAATGTGCTTTATAGGTTAGCTTCGCATTTCCAATAAACCTACTTACATTACTAATATCATCTTTCTGCATAATCAATCCAAGAGGATTTCTTATAGCAAGAGGAATTGGGTTTCCTGCTTGTCCACCAGCAGCATACAAGAATTCATAATAACCTCCATATGCTGTATCACCAGAATAAACTGGCAATGTAGGATCAAATCCATTGGCAGACCAAATGGCAGATTGATCAGCAAAAAAGTTATCTGTTTGAACATATCTTGTATTTACATCTAATTTTAAATGGTTATCTAAAAAAGAAGGTGATAAATTCAATGCGGCAGAGTATCTATCTAGCTTATGTCTTTTAAGCAAACCTTCCTCATGTTTACTTCCAAAAGAAAATCTGTAAGGTAAATTTTTAATTCCTCCTGAGATAGACAAGTTATTTTCATTTATATAGGCATTTCTGTATATCTGTTTTTGCCAATCTGTGGAAGAATCTCCCAATTCATCTATTTGATTTGCAGTTCCAAATTCATTTATTACTTCTCTATATTGGTCTGCTGATAATGGGGTTGCATATTTTGCAATTGTAGATAAAGAATTATTGGTAGTAAATTGTATATTAAGTTTGTCACCTATACCATTTCCTTTTTTAGTGGTGATTAAAATTACACCATTAGCTCCTCTAGAACCATAAATTGCGGTAGCAGAGGCATCTTTTAAAACTACAAAGGATGCAATATCATTAGGATTAATCAAGTTTAATGGGTTAGCAGCACCATCAATACCACCATTGTCTAATGGAACACCATCAATAACAATTAGAGGGTCGTTACTCGCATTAATAGAAGTTCCCCCTCTAATTCGTATTCTACTTCCCGAACCAGGGGCACCATTGTTAGAATTGATTTTTACTCCAGGAATTTTTCCCATAATTAATTGTTCTGGAGTAGTAACAGAACCTTTATTAAAATCCTTATCATTTATTAATACTGCTGAACCTGTAATGTCTTTTGTTCTGGCTGTACCATAACCAATCACTACAGCTTCGTTTAATAATAAAGCATCTTCTGTCATAGTAAAATCTTTTACAGTATTGGATTGAATAGTTATGGTTTCTGAAATAGTTTTAAACCCCACTATGGAAATAGTCAAATTGTAATTGCCTTTTTCGATATTTTCAATGGAGTATTGTCCATTGATATCAGAACTAGAACCCGAGGAAGATTCTTTTAGAAAAACAGATGCACCAATTACAGGATCTCCACTATTATCAATTATTTTTCCACTTAAAGAGTATTGAGAATAAAAATTTCCCGAAATAAAAACTCCTGCCAATAATATTAATTTATTAATATGTTTTAAATACATCATAAATATGTTAGGTTAATTTACTTATTATCAAATTTAAAATTTTTTTAACGTCATAATAACGTTAAGTATATTTTTTTTTATATTTAGACTAAATATTAAAATATAAATTATGAAAAAAATATACCTTTCTCTTTTTACTTTTTGCAGTTTATCTATTGGCGTAACAGCACAAAATAATGCTGCAATCAGTGCTTGCTTAAGTGGTTCTGATGTCAGCATCTCTTTTGACAACGCATTAAACTGTGCAGCTGCTCCTGGGAGCTTATCTGGAATGGCAACTATTGGTTTTCACTCTGGTGCAGACTCTTGGTCTACAGTTATTGCTTGGGATGATGCTACGGCTTTGCAAGCAACCAACGACGGATCTGATGTTTACACTTTAACTATGGACCCTGCTACTTATTATGGTGTTGCTGCTTCAACAGTTCACTTTGTATATAATATGGGACCAACTGATCCTGCTGGACCTTGGGCTAGTGAAGGAAAAGATGACGACGGAGCTGGTGGTTGTGCAGACTTTATGGTAGATGTAGCATCACTAACTCCATGTTCAGCAACTGGATTTAATGAAGTTACTCTAAACGATGTGATTAATGTTGCACCAAACCCTGCAAATGAAATGACAAATTTCAATATTATTTTAAGAAATAATAAAGAAGTTAGCATTCAAATATTTGACATTACTGGAAAAATGGTGGACAATATAAATAGAGCTAATTACTCTAAAGGAGTACATTCTATTTCTTACAACACTACCAATCTTACAAATGGTATTTACATTTACCAAGTAATTACTGGAAAAGAAATAAATTCAGGAAAACTAATTGTAAAATAGTCTAGTTTTTATTTTAAATTAAAGCTCCTTCGGGAGCTTTTTTTATATCTTGAAATATGGTAAAAAAAATCACATATATTTTCATCTTTTTATTAGTTTATCAACTTGGAACAACTCAAATTATTCAAATTAGTCCAGCATTTCCTACAGTGAATGATGTGGTGACTATTCATTATGATGCTTCCAAGGGAAATGGCGGATTAGTTGGAGTAACACCAGTTTATACCCATACCGGAATAGTTACTCAAAGTGGACTTCCAAGTAGCTGGTCTTATGTCCAAGGTAATTGGGGTCAAACAGACACAAATGTTTTGATGACTGACTTGGGAAATAACATACATGAGATTGTTATTGATATAGACCAATATTATGGATTTCCAAACGGAACCAATGTTGCTAAATTAGCATTTGTATTTCGAAACTTTGATGGATCTTTAGAAGGAAAAACTACTACTATGGGCGATATATTCTACCCTGTTTACCCAATTAATGGAGGTTTTCAAGCTGCTATTTTCAATCCATATTCCGACTTATTAGTTAATATAAACGATACTATTTCCATAAGCGCACAATCAAATTCAAATGCTACTCTTCAACTATTTGACAATGGAGTTCTACTAGCAGATACTACGAACACAACTGTGATAGAAAATGATATAATTATAAACTCTTCTGGCGATCATCAAATTATATTGGTGGCTGATGATGGAAGTACCATTTTAAGAGATACTGTTAATTATGTAGTTATTCCAGCACTAAATTTAGTAGATCCACCAAATGGATTAGTAGATGGAATTAACTATATAAACGACTCAACTGTTACTTTAAAATTTTATGCACCAGAAAAAACAACAGTTAATTTAATAGGTGATCATAATAACTGGATGGTAAATTCTTCTTCCTTTATGTCTTTATCTACGGACAGTAGTTATTGGTGGAAGACTATCTCAGGATTAAATCCTGGTGGAAAATATACTTATCAATATTTAGTGGATGGAGTTATTAAAATTGCAGATCCACTTAGTCCATTGATTTTAGATCCAAACAACGATGCAAATATTGGAAGTTTTAATTATCCCAATCCAGTTCCCTACCCATCGAATTACACCAACGGCTTTGTAACTGTTATGGAACCCGGGAAAACTGCTTACAACTGGACAAATAACAACTTTACGCCACCAGACAATAAAGATTTGATAATATACGAGCTATTAGTTAGAGATTTTGTTTCCACTCATAGTTATCAAACTCTTATAGATACTTTAGATTATTTGGCCGTACTAGGTGTTAATGCAATTGAATTAATGCCACCAGGAGAATTTGAAAATAACGAGAGTTGGGGATATAATCCAAGTTTTCATATGGCATTGGATAAATACTACGGAACACCTGAGCATTTCAAGGCATTTATAGACTCTTGTCATGGAAGAGGAATTGCTGTTATAAATGATATTGTATTTAACCAAGCTTTTGGACAAAGTCCTATGGTTAATTTATATTGGGACGGATTGAACAATCGACCTGCTGCTAACAATCCTTGGTTTAATGAAGTTTGTCCACATCCTCCTTATTGTTGGGGATACGATTTTGACCATTCATCAGAAGCAACTAAAAAATTCATGGACAGAGTAAATCATTATTGGCTAGATGAATACCATATAGATGGATTTAGATTTGATTTCACCAAAGGGTTTAGTAATAATTCTAATAATTACGATAATGATAGAATTAATCTACTTAAAAGAATGGCAGATACCATATGGTCAAAACATCCAAATGCATATGTAATTTTAGAGCATTGGGCAGATAATAATGAAGAAAAGATATTAGCCAACTATGGCATGATGCTGTGGGGAAATGTCACCCATGGCTATCAAGAATCAGCAATGGGATATCCTTCAAATTCCAATCTTTCTTGGGGAGTTTATAAATATAGATTGTGGAACGAACCCCACTTAATATCCTACATGGAAAGTCATGATGAGGAAAGAATAATGTATAAAAATATTACTTATGGAAATACAACAGGACAACAAAATGCCAAGAACTTACTTAACGGACTTAAAAGAACTGAGGGTTTGGCAGCTTTAATGCTTACTACACCTGGCCCTAAAATGATTTGGCAATTTGGAGAGCTTGGTTATGATATTTCTATTGATTTTCCATGTAGGGTATGCAATAAACCTATACTATGGAACTATTTTACAGAAAATAGTCGAAAACGGCTATATGATGTATATAAAGCATCTATAGAACTCAGAAAATCACATCCTGTTTTTACTGGTGATGACTTTTCTTACAGTTTAAATAGTGAAGTAAAATCTTTAAAATTAAATGACCCTAACATGAACGCAGTTGTAGTTGTAAATATTGATGTTAATCCTCAAGACAAGACAATAGATTTTCAACATAACGGTTGGTGGTATGAATATTTTAGCGGGGATAGTATTCAAATAAATGGGACTTCCATAATCTCGTTAGATCCTGGTGAATACAAGGTTTATACAGATTTGAAACTTGATAAACCTGAAATATTAAATACTTTAGGATTGAATGACTACGAAGTAGCCATTTGGGATGTGAATATTTACCCAAATCCAACTAGAGATTTTCTAAATATTACAGTAAATGGTAGTAAGTCTAAAGACATAAAATATACTATAATGAATACTCTTGGTAAAATTATATATCAACAATCTGGGACATTCAAGCGGCACCAAATAAATATTGAAAACTTATCTAATGGAAACTACTTTCTTATTCTAGAACAAGACAATTACTTAACAAGTAAAGAATTTGTTAAATTTTAGTACTTCAGCTCTAAAAGAAGAAAAGCCTTTGAATCAATAGAAATAGAATTATTAATATTTAAATCTTTACCATTTACTACATCTAAGGCTAATTTATTGGATAATTTGGAGCTAACTTCTTTAATATAGTCATTTGGAATAATTTTCTTTTTCTTGGTATCATTGTTCATTACCAATAGAACAATACTTCTTTTATCATACCTTAACATAGCATAAAGTTCGTTTTCGTAGGAAGGTGCAAAATGTTTTAATCCACCAGAATGTATTGCGGAACAAGTTTTTCTCCAATTTAGAAGGTTCTTCAAAAAAGCCTTAGCCTCTAGTTGTTTATCTGTTAAAAGATCTGTAAAAGCATTCTTTTTATCATGATCCCATCCTCCAGGAAAATCTTCTCTTAAAACACCATGATCACCAGGTTTAGAACTGTCAGAAATTAAAACTTCTGTCCCATAATATATCTGAGGGATTCCTCTTGTGGTTAACAAAAAAGAATGGGCCATTTTCCAATAATCTAAATCGTGATTAAGCTGATAATACACTCTAGACATATCGTGGTTATCAAGAAATACAACCATATTTTTAGGGTTTGGATATAAATAATCCTGTGCCATGTTTCTGTAAAGAATAGATAGTTTGTGGTCCCATTTTTGGGTTTTGGGTTGTAATGCTTTCAAAATTGCATCATTTAAAGGGAAATCCATAAGTGATGGAACATTTGAAGGAAACTTTTGATTAATAATGGATGAATTTGATTTTTTATCGCTTAAAGGTTTTTGCCATAAACCAATAATGGATTTATCTGTAGTCCACTCCTCCCCTACAATATTAAAACCAGGGTATTCATTTTGAATGGTATTATTCCAAAAATTTAAAAATTTTCTATTAGAATAAGAATAAGTATCTACTCTAAATCCTGATAATTGAGCATACTCTATCCACCACAAAGAATTTTGTACTAAATAACGAGCTAATATTGGATTTCTTTGGTTTAAATCTGGCATAGTTTCAGTAAACCATCCATCGGTAAAATTTCGCACATCTTCTTTAATAGCGTAAGGGTCATGCAGTGACTCTCTAGTATGTGTTGTAAACTTTAAATTATTTGGATAATTTAACCAATCTTCACTTGGTAAATCTTCCATCCACCAATGGCTAGAACCTACATGGTTAAGAACAACATCTTTAATTAGTTTAATTCCTTTATTTTTGGCTTTTACAGAGAGTTCCTTGTAAAGTTCATTGGTTCCCATTCTAGGGTCAATTTTGTATAAATCTGTAATAGCATAGCCATGATAAGATAAATTTTTCATATCATTTTCTAACATTGGCGTTGACCAAATAGCTGTAAATCCCATATCCGAAATATAATCTAGGTGATTGATAATTCCTTTTATGTCACCACCGTGTCTGGAAAAGGGTTTTCTTCTGTTAATTTTCTTTTCTCTAAGTGAAGAAACAATATCATTTTTTTTGTCTCCGTTGGAAAATCTATCTGGTGTAATTAAATAAATAACATCTGAAGAATTATAAGTATCCTTAGTAAGGATTCTTTTGGATTTTTCTAAA
>CALKFX010000009.1 GCA_938084875.1 uncultured Flavobacteriales bacterium
GAACTGTAGTTAATTTTTTTATCTAGAAAATTATTTTATTCTTAAATATAAAACTTATATGTATTTTTAAGTAATTGTTTTCAAATTAAAAATGATAAAAATAGCTTCTATTCAAACCAATATTATTTGGGAAAATCCTAAAGCTAATAAGTTGGAGTACGATAAATTATTTCAATCCATTGAATCTGTAGATTTAATAGTTTTACCAGAGATGTTTACCACTGGGTTTTCAATGAAGACTGAAAACATTGCAGAAAATAATTCTGGAGATACACTGTTTTGGCTGCAAGAGCACTCTAAAAGTCTAGACACTTGTATATTAGGAAGCATACCTGTAAAAGAAAATAATAAATTTTTTAACAGGTTATATGTAGTAAAACCAAATGAAACTCGATACTACGACAAAAGATATCTTTTTTCAATGGCTCAAGAAGACAGACATTACTCTAGAGGAGAAAAAGAACTAGTTTTTGAATTGAAAGGCTGGAAAATAAAACCATTAATTTGTTACGATTTACGTTTCCCGTTGTGGAGTAAAAATAAATATAAAAACAAAGAATTTGATTATGATATCTTAGTTTATGTCGCTAATTGGCCAGCTGTTAGATCTAATGCTTGGACAAGTTTACTCAAAGCTAGAGCAATAGAAAATATTTCTTATGTGATTGGCGTTAATAGAATAGGTAAAGACGCCAATGAAATAAAATACAATGGCTCATCAAGAGTTTATGATTTTAAAGGTTTAAGAATGGATGATTTTATGGAAAATAGGCCACGAGTACAGATTAATAACTTGGACAAAAGCGAACTAGACTCGTTTCGAAATAAATTCCCAGTTTTAAAAGATGCAGATGACTTTAATTTTCTGATTTAAAGTCCCATTGAATATTACTGGTCCAATTTTTCTTTAATTGTAACACCCCATTATAATCTACTATTGGTTCTGGTAAAATATTCTTTTCAATATTACCAATTGTCCAATAACCATCACCATTCCAATCTCCTATTAGCTTTAACTCATAATCACCAGGCTCACATCTAGAAATGGAGTATTTTTGTTTGTCTGCTGAAACTCTTAACTCCTTTACTACTTGTTTGTTTTTAATAATCTGAATTATAGATTTTGGATATGGAATATTAAAAATAGTAAGCTCTAGAGTAGATAAATTATTGTTATTAGAAATCATGAAATTCACAATACTAGTATCTTTTTTAGCCTCTTTTATACCAGTAACACTATTTGGAAGAAGGGTCATTTTATAATTATTATCCTTGCTTTTAGGAAAAATAGTAAGAAAGTTTTTATTTATTTTAAAAGAAGCATTTATTAGAATTGAGTCTGCAGCTATTACTACCAAAGAAGTATCAATTTCTTTAATAAATTGATTAAACTCAAGGGTAAATCCTTCTTTGGATATAAGAGTATTGGTCTTTTCTTCTTTGTAAGAAATTTTATTTTCAAGTTCTGTTTTAACAACATAAGAGACTCTGATTGTATCCTCAAAATCCTTTCCTGATTTTATTATTAGAGAGTGTTTTGCTAGCGTATCAGAAAAATAAAAAAGATGCTTCGAACTCATATAATTGGATTGGTAGATGGTATTGGTAGTCAAGTCTGTGACCATACAAGAATCCACTGGTGTATTAAATTCTAATTCTAGCCTGCCAAAATGGTTAAAAGAGTAGTTATCCAGTGATGTTTTTCTTTTTGGGCTGTAAGCAATAGTATTTGCAATTGTAGAGCTGTCGCTCACTAAAATAGCTTCCTTATAAAAACCATGATCTTCCATTAAAGTGTCTAATTGTAAATTATTATTTTCGTCCTGAAAGCAGTACAATTGATATTCTCCTTTTTTTATGTAGTTAAGTTGGTATTTTCCGTTTTTATCTGTGTAGGTCCTATATGTATATTTCTTATCTTTTGCATTTACAATCCTTATCAATCCATCTTTAAAAACCTCTTTTTCTGGATACTTAATAATTGTTCCCATTAGTAATCCAGAATCAATTTTTGGACCTGTAGATACTACATAATTAAATTCTTTTATTTTATTTTTTTCAGTAATGTCAGCAATGGAGTTTAGAAATAAGAAAGAATAAGTAGTATTGGGATTTAGAGTGTCTTCCCAATTTATTTCAATTTTATTTTTTTCTTCTGTTATTACTACTTCACTAATCGGAGGATTGGTTATTAAAGCTCGTTTACCTTTTAAAAATTGAATATTCTCATTAAATTTTAAATTTATACTTGCTTGTTTTATGTTAACCAAACTCCTATTTGAATCCACCATTAAAATAGGGGCTAGGGTATCTTTGTCACCACCAGTAAGAGAAGTTTGTTGAGCACAGCTTAATAGCAATAGAAGGAATATTAGGTAAATAAATCTCAAATTATTTGGACTATTAAATTATTAATTAAGCTTAAATTTTTTTCGTCTTCTTCATCAAATGCATTTATTCTATCGTGATCTATATCTAAAATATAAGAAATTATTCCTTTTTTATTTCTCATTGGAACTACAATCTCGGACTTTGATGCCTCGTTGCAAGCTATATGGCCTTCAAATAAATTTACATCTTTTACTATTATGGATTTATTTTCTTCCCAAGATTTCCCACAAACTCCTTTTCCTTTCCTAATTTTCACACAGGCTACAGGCCCTTGAAAAGCATTAAGAATTAAATGATCTCCCTCTACTTTATAAAATCCTACCCAAAACCAGTTACAACGACTCTTTAATAAAGCGGAAATATTTCCTAAATTAGTAAAGGTTGGAACAGAATAATCTAGGACATTTTCTATGTCAGAAAGAATGTTTTTGTATAAATTAGATTTGTTGGTCATCTCTATAGAATTAGACAAAAATAAGCTCATCTGTTAGAAATGCAATTTTTTTTATTTTTATACATTAATTTTTTTTCATGGCAGGACATAGTAAGTGGGCAAATATAAAGCATAGAAAAGCTGCTCAAGACAAAAAAAGAGCTAAAGTTTTTACTCGTGCAATAAAAGAAATAACTATTGCAGCACGTGATGGAGGGGGGGAATTAGATACCAATCCATCTTTAAGACTTGCAGTTCAAAATGCAAAGGGCGCCAATATGCCGAAAGACACTATTGAAAGAGCTATTAAAAAAGGAGTTGGAGGAGAAGGAGCTAATTTAGTAGAAATAACTTTTGAAGGATATGCCTCCAATGGTATTGCAGTATTTGTTGAAGCAACTACAGACAATAACAATAGAACAGTTGCTTCAGTTAGATCTATTTTTAATAAGTATGGTGGTAATTTGGGTACCAATGGCTCATTGGGATTTTTATTTGAAAGAAAGGGGATTTTCACTTTAAAAAAAGAAAGTATAGAAGTTGAAGATTTGGAAGAGGTAGAGATGGAGTTGATTGACTATGGTTTGGAAGAATTAACTGAAGTAGACCAAGATATAATTATTCAAACATCTTTTGATGAGTATGGGAAAATGCAGGCGATTTTAGATGAAAAAAAATGGGTGGTAAATAATTCTGAACTTCAAAGAGTACCTGTCGATACCACAACCCTAGATTTAGAAAGTGCTCAAAAAGTTATGAAGTTAATTGATAAGATGGAGGAAGACGATGACGTTAACGCTGTTTATCACAATCTTGAAATCACGGAAGAATTAATAAATTCTATTTAATTTTTCTTAATTAACTCTATCCAAAACTCATATTCTTTTCTAGGTAATGAGGAGAGTAACGAATTTTCAAATTTTTTAAAATTAAATTTATTGTTGAATAATACTCTGTATTCTTTTTCAGTTCCACCAAAAGGAGGCCCTTTAGTATCAAATTCTCTATTAAAAAGCAATCCGATTATTTCCCCATTTTTTTTGAGAATTTCGTTGGTTTTTTCCACATAATTTGGTCTAAAGACAGGATCAATTGCGCAAAAAAAAGTTTGTTCAATTATCACATCAAAAAACAATGGTCTTTTAAGTGAAAAAAAATCACCTATTAAAATTTGTTCTTTTGGGAACAAAGGGCAGATCCCCTTGAACAAGTCAGCAGCTCTACTGGAAAAATCCATGTAAAAAATACTCTCAAAACCGTTTTCAAATCCATATTTTACTTCATGACCTTTGCCGGCACCAGGAATTAAAATATTAATTTTTTTATTTTCTTGATTGTCTAACCACTTTTTAATTGGATTAGATATTTCACCTAAATCCCACCCAGTTTGATTGTTTTGGTAGCGAATATTCCAAAAAGAATTATCTAGACTATTTTTTTTCATTGATATCCCCTTTTTCAGACAGTAAAATAGCTAAAGGTCTAGTGTATTCAATTTCTGAAAGGATGATTATAATTACAACTGTAAAAGGAACGCTAACTATCATTCCAGTGGTCCCCCAAATTAATCCCCAAAACATTAAAGATAGAATGCTCACTAAAGGACTTATATTCATAGAGTTCCCCATCCACTTTGGTTCTATAAAGTTTCCAATAACAACTTGGATGGACCCCACTACAAAAAGAATAATTAGAGCAATAGAAAAATCACCAAATTGTAACAAAGAAAACATAACTGGGAATAATGTTGCCAATAAAGAACCAATAGTTGGAATGAAGTTTAACAGAAATATTAGAAATGCCCAAAAAATTGCAAAATTAAGATCACAAAAATAGAAGACTAAAAAACTCAACAATCCTGTGATAAAGCTTGACATAGTTTTAATCCCTAAGTATTTAGCCACCGACCATTCTATTTTGTTAAGTGTACTGTTTAAACCATGATAATCGGAGGTTGATTCAGTTAGAAATTGTTTTAGTTTATGGGAAAAGTTGGTTTCTTCTAAAAAAATAAATATCGTAAATATTAATATCATTAATGTACTACTTAGGATTTTAGATAAAGCATCAAAAAGTATTTCTGCCATTCCAGCAAGACTTATTTCAGTATACTGAGTTTCAATGTAAGATTGTAAGTCAATTTTAAATTTTTCATTAATAAGATTTATTAAAGCCGTTACATTGTCATTGTAATCGTGGTGAGAATCTATAATAGATTTAAAACTTGATAAAATAAGTTGGCTAAAGAAATATAGAATAGAAAAGATAAAAATGGTAGTTAAAATCGTTTTTAATTTATTGGGGACCAACTTTCCATAAATAGGGAATTTCTGAGATACTGAAGTAAAAACCCTTACTGTAAACCACAATAGAAGTGCAAAAATAAATGGGACTAAAATATATTGCCCGTATATTAAAACGGTTATTACACCTGCAAAACCAACTACATATTTTGAGAAAGTGTTCAAATTAAATGATTTATAATCTTTACAATAATTAAATATATTAAATCTACCATTTAAGATACAAAAAAAGGCCTGATAACAATCAGGCCTTTAGTGTAATTAAAATTAAAGATGTTACTTAAGAATCTGTAATTTTTTGGTAGTCATTGATTCTCCAACTGTTAATACAAGATTGTAAATTCCATTATTTAATGTAGTTACATCAATATTGTAATAATCAAAATTTGATGATGAAGTATGATTTCCAGAAAATACTAACTCTCCTAGTAAGTTATACAAATCAATTTTCACATCAGAACCCTCTAGTCCTTCGAATGCTACAGTAGCTGTATTCTCTGCAGGATTTGGGAACAACATTAATTTTGTTGTACTTAACTCTTCTACATTAGTTGCACTAATTGTAGAGACCGTAGATTGAATAACTTCTTTTGTAGCGTCATCCTGAATCCAAGTAACAACTGCTAAATTATTGAAATCTTCAACAGAGTGTTGAGTTGCGTGATCTATTGGACTATTAGCATCTGGAGGAAGTGTATAAGAACCCTGGAAAGTATGTGAAAAATTCTCCACAACTGAAACCCCAGTTTGTAAGGTAGGTAATGCAAATCCCATTGATCCTGGAACCATTTTCTTCATTACATTTCCAAATTCTGTTTCCCCATTACTTCCAACGTTGTTATACGTTTTTATTTCATAGATAGCAGTATACAAGGTTAGTGAATTAGTAAAATCTCCAATTGGGTTAATACTAACTGTGATATCTACGGTTTGGCCTGTTAAGGTAAAGTAAGAAGAAATCTCTACAAATGCAGGATCCGCTAAAACTGCATCTATTTGAGAATTCGTTAAAGAAGATGAATTTCCTTGCCAAACATTTCCATCCAAAATAAAATCTGGAACAGCGTTAACATTGTAGTATGTACGTCTATCACCACCCTCTAAAGTATAATATGGATCACCAGAACCTGGCCAAGACATTTGATACTTTAGAAGGGAATACTGGTCGTCGCTGTAAGCAGTAAGAACACTCGCAACATTTACATTACCAGCAACACATGGGCCACATGTAGAGCTTGTAAACGATTCAAGCATAGGTCTTCTAATAGTTGCATTGTCGTAAACTGTAACTTGCCCAGAAACCATATCATTGGTAGTATTCATATCACTTGCGCCATTTATATTAGTTGCCCAAACTGCTATATCATAAACTCCAGCAGCAGTAGGAGACCAAGTAGTTCCGTGGTTAAAATCATAATCATCTCCTGTAGCTAAACTTAAACCAGTTAACGATTCAGTAACCGTAGCTCCACCATCAACAGAATAATTTACATCCATAGATGTGACTGTAGTAGTTCCCATATTCTTAAGTTTTCCAGAAACTGTAACAGGGCCATTGGCTAAGATTATAGTGCTTGGAGTTGTCATAGCTACACCTTGCATGTCAAGTGCAGAAGGTGTACTACAAGTAATATTGGCTTCAATTGGCACATATGGACCACCAACGCCATCCACACAATTCCAAATAGCATCACCATCTATATACATAGTTATTGTTCCAGTAGTAGAAAGTACAGAAACACCAGTATGGTCACCATCGGCATCGTAAAGTAGATTTCCAGTTGCACCTACACCATCATAAATTTGAAGATTGTCATAGCCAACTTCAGTTTCACCAGCAGTAATATTTAAAGTGATAAAGTCACCAGGGTTTGTCACCACAGATGTGAAGACTGTAAAAGCACCTGCACCATAACAGTATGGGCCAAAATTATCTCCACAGCCAGGCTGTACAAATGGTGTAGAAACTGCTAATGGACCAACCCAAAAACTTTGGTCTGTAGCACTACAAACAGCTTGTACATATACATCGTAATCAGTACTAGGAGTAAGACCAGTCATAGAATAGGTAGTTGATGTTACATTAGTATTAGTACCAGTCCCTAATGTAAATCCAGCAGCACCATATTCTACATTCCAAGAAGTCTCTGTTCCGCCAGCAGTCCAAGAAATGTCAGCTGAAGAAGAAGAAATATTTGATGCAGTCAATGGAGATGTTTGAGGACAAGTAGCAGATTGTCTAACCTGAAAATTGTCAATAGCCATATCGCTCCAATAAGAAATAGTTCCACCAGCATCAACACCAACAGTAGAGACAAATTTCACTATTGCTGTAGTTGTAAATCCAGTAAGTTGAACAATTTCTTCTGTCCACACATCACCTTGGTCACCAGTTTTAGTCCAAATGGTATTAAATGTGGTTCCACCATCGCTTGATGCATCCACTCTTAGAGTCCCCATTGAAGCACCATACATGTGGCACTGAAAAGAGATTTCTGCTGATGTAAGAGAGCTAATATCTATAGTTGGTGAAATTAGTATTGCACTATCACCAGCTGCTCTTGGAACAGAAGTTTCTGTATACATGTAATTTCCACCACCAGTAATATCATCTGATGGACCAGTAGTTTGCGAAGTTGTAGGACCATTATTAATTATCCAGTCAAAAACATCGTTTGTAGACTGTGTCCAACAAGGCCCAGTTGCACTAGTCAATGCTAGAGAAGCAGGAGTCGCATCAAAATTTTCTAAGTAAGGAGCTGCTCCAGGGCAAGTACTATAGCTAATTGGCCCAGCCCAAGAACTAGTACCATTAGTTCCACAATCTGCTTGCACATAAATGTCATAAATTGTATAAGATGTTAGACCAGTAATTGTTGATGAAGCAGTTGAAGCAGTAGTTGTAGTTCCACTTCCTTGAGTATACCCCGTAACACCATATTCTATATTGTAAGAAGCCGCATTTGGACCACCAGTCCAAGAAACATCTATACTTGAAGAAGTACCATTTGATGCAGATAGACCATAAGGATCTAAACATGCAGGAGGGGCACAAGTAGAATTAGAAACTCCAGTCCAAACAGAATAATCGTTACCCGAATTGGTTGGATATGGACCATAACTTCCAACTGAAGATCCATCTGGAGCAGTTATTTGAAACGTTATTTCAGTATCCCAGGTTCCAGAGTTGAAATAGAATTCAACATTATCACCTGTATAGGTAGAATAGCTTCCTGTTGCAGCAGATCCGTCCGCAGCAGTAACCGTAAAACTTGTCATTACAACTCCGTTGATTGACATATCAATAGATGCACCGTTCCATCCATCTCCATAAGAATCTTGCATATCTACAACGTAGTCACACTGAGCTTTAGCGAAAAATATCGTAATTAAAAACGATAATAATAGAGTAATTTTTTTCATATTTATATAAAATTTAATTATTCCACAATTTACTTAAAAATTGAACAAAATAGCTTTTCGTAATACTTTTAAGTGAAATGATTAAACAAAACAGCTTCTAAATTAGTAATATGAATATGTGAAAAGAGAAATTCTCCCTATTTATTAGAATCTATAGTTTTAAAATTAAATCTATAATATTTCTAAAAACAAAAAAAGTGACTCCGGAAGGATTCGAACCCTCAACCCTCAGAGCCGAAATCTGATATTCTATCCAGTTGAACTACGGAGCCATTTTGAACAAAAATAGTTTTTTTGCAATAATTATTTTAATAATTAGTTAGTTTGCATAATATGAGATGGCTCAAATACACTTTATTTTTTTTAAATCAAATTATATTACTGGTTAATGCACAAGAATTTTCTGTAGGAACCTGGAGAGATCATTTGCCGTATTCAAAATTTAATCAAGTAGTAGAAGTAGGGAATGTCTTTTATGCAGCCACCCCATACTCTTTATTAGAATTTGACAAAATTAATAATGAAATCACCAAATTAAGTACAGTAAATGGATTAAGCGAAATTGGAATCTCTTGTATTGCAGCTAATAATTCTCACCAGTCTCTACTGATAGCTTACAACTCTAGCAATTTAGATTTGATAAAAAATGGAGAAATTACCAATATATCGTCGATTTTAAACAGCTCTATAATAGGAGATAAAACCATTTATAGTCTATACAGTCATAGTAAATATATTTATGCATGTACAGGGTTTGGTATTGTTGTAATAGACATAGATAGGAAAGAAATTAAAGACACTTATATTCTTGGAAACAACAACTCTCAAATAAAAGTTAAGGATCTTCATATTTCACAGGACACTATTTATGCTCTTACAGAAAACGAGATTAAGTACGCTGCACTGAATAATGCATTTTTGTCTAATCCAAGCGTTTGGGATTCACATTTTCTTCCACAAGGAACAGATATTAACAATCTTGAATCTTTTTCAGACGACTTTTTTGCATTTGGCAACTCAAATATTGTCTTTAAATACTCAAATAACAATTGGGACACAATTATTTACCAGCCCAACGAATTGTTAAGAAACTTCAAGGTTAGTGATCAGGGAATAATTACTTGCACAGAATCTTATGCGACCATTTACAATCAAAACTTAGATACTTTAGACTTTCTATATGCTTATAATGGCAATACTGAAATATCGCCCAATGATATTATTTATAGCAGTGGTTATTATTGGATAGCAGACAACTCAAAAGGCTTTATAAGGGCTAAAAATAATTTTTCATCAGAAAAAATTGGACAAGGAGGACCTTTTAATAGTGAATGTTTTCATTTGTCATCTCAAGGTGAAAATTTATATGTTGCTGCGGGAACACCAGACGGGTCTAATTGGAATAAAACTTTTAATTGGCACGGTGTTTTCCAATTTAATAGTTCTTGGAGTTTTTACAACCAGACTAATATTCCACTAATGTTTCAAGAAATAGATACCATTTCTGACATAGTATGGACTACAGCAAATCCCAATAATGAAAATAAATTTTTAGCTTCTTCTTTTGGTGGTGGGCTTTTAAGTTTTAATGGAAATCAAATTGAAGAAAGATTCACTTTTCATAATTCATCTTTGCAAACAAGAATTGGTCAAAACGGCAATAATGTTTTTGTCGCTGGATCTTGCTATGATAATTTAGACAACTTATGGGTTGCAAATTCATTTGTCACCTCTCCATTGTCTGTTAAAACCCCAGATGGAGTTTGGAAATCTTTTTATTGTGGGGCACTTGCATCTAACCAACTTTGTACAGATTTAGTTGTAGATAACCAGTATGGATATATTTGGATGGTTATTAAAGGGATTGGAATATTGGTATATGATTTTAATCAAACACCTCTTGATGAAAGTGACGATAACTATAAAATTATTGGAACCAGCGCTGGTTCAGGCTCTTTACCTAGCAGCTATGTAAATACTTTAGCTATAGATAACGATGGTGAAATATGGATAGGAACAGATAAAGGACCAGTCGTTTTTTACAGTTCCTATTCAATAATGAACGAACCCAGCTACGATGCCCAAAGTATATTAATTGAGCAAGATGGTACTTTGCAGTATCTTTTGGAGAATGAAATAATAAAAGATATTGCAGTAGACGGAGCCAATAGAAAATGGATGGCAACTCAAGGAGGCGGACTATTCTTGCTTTCTAAAGAGGGGACAGAGACCATTTATTCTTTTTCAGAAACCAATAGTCCATTATTCAGTGACAAAGTAAATTCATTGGCAATAAACCAAGTTTCCGGAGAAGTTTTCATAGCTACTGACAAGGGAATTCTTGGGTTTAAATCTACAGCTACATCTCCAGCGAATGAGTTTGTAAACTTAGTAGTTTATCCAAATCCTGTAAGACCAGAATATCAAGGAAATATTGCTGTAAAGGGAATGATGAATAACTCAGAAGTTAAAATTATTGATGCAAGTGGAATTCATGTTAAAACTATTTTTTCTAATGGTGGACAGGCGGTTTGGGACGGATTAGATAAAAACAATCAAATGGTTGGAAGTGGTGTATATTATTTTTTAGCTACATCAGAAGATGGGTATTCTAAAGCCAAATCTAAAGTTCTTATAATTAGATAGTTTTTATCTCCTATTTGTGAATATCTATCTAAGCCAAAGGATTTAACTCCAAGCTTTAAATTTAATTTTATAAAATGGTATGGTTAGATATTGTTTTATTGACTCCATTAATATGGGGAGCGTATACAGGATTCAAAAAAGGACTTATTGCCCAGATTCTAGGAATCACAAGTCTTCTAGTTGGAGTATGGATAGGAACTCAGCACCAAGAACTTATAGAGTTCTTAATTATTGATAAAGTCCAAGAAAAATACTTATCTATAGCTTGTTTTATTATTCTTTTTTTTGGAATTATTATTCTAGGGGCAATTATTATAAAAATATCCGAAAAATTCATCAATTTTATTCAACTAAAACTATTAAATAAAATAGCTGGAGTTGTTCTGGGAATTGTTAAAATTCTTTCTTTTTTGGTAGTAATTGTTTTTATCATAGAAAGCTGGGACGTCAATAGTTTTATAATTAAAAGAGATACTAAAGAAGCATCTATTGCTTATCCAATTTTTAAAAACATTGGAAATATGGTTCTACCAACTCTAAAAGATGAAAATATTTTAGATAGTTTACCAGACCCAAATAAACTAGTTATCTAATTTAAAGTTTAACTATATTTGAAGAGTGTATTTTTCAGATTTTTCAGGGCAAGACTCTACTAAAACTCAATTATTAGATTTATTTAAATCTGAAAGAGTTCCACATGCCTTACTATTGAACGGAGAAGAGGGTTGTGGACATTTGCAATTGGCATTATCGTTTTCTTGCTTACTTCTTTGTCAAGATCCAATGCCATTAGACGCTTGTAAAAAGTGTTCATCCTGTAAAATGTTTGAAAAATACCAACACCCGGATTTACATTTTTCTTACCCAATTCACCTTTCAAAAACTGAGCATTCTGAAACTTCTGACGATCAAAGATCTTCTTTCCTAGAGGCATTAGAAAAATACAAATGTTTGGGGAAGAAAACTTGGTATTCTAAAATGGGCAATGAGAATAAGCAAGGGGTAATTGGGGTTAAAGAAAGTCAATCTATTTTAACTAAAATCAGCCTTAAATCTTTTTTTGGAAAAGCCAAGATTCTTGTGATGTGGATGCCAGAGCTCATGAATATTCAAGCTGCTAACAAACTATTAAAACTAATTGAGGAGCCACCAGAAAACACTTATTTTATTTTTGTGTCCAACAACCAATCAAAAATACTACCTACAATTAGTTCAAGACTTCAAAGTATTAACGTACCAAGACTTAAAGATGAAAATATTTCTGCTTTTTTAGAAGAAAAATTTCAAATAGAACCTTCTTCTGCAAAAAATATTGCTAAGATTTCTAAAGGTAATCTAAACAAGGCCATAACCACTCATTTAGATGCTGGCATTTCAGAGCTAAACAGATCTCTTTTTGTTAATTGGATGAGACTTTGTTATTCAAGAAATATTGCAGATACAATTGACTGGGTAAACGAGTTTTCTAAAATAGGAAGAGAACAAATAAAAGATTTTATAATATATTCATTAGAAATGTATAGACAATGCATAATGGGGAATTACAATATGGAAATTGAAGGGGTTAGTGAGAGTGAAAGAAGTTTTTTAGAAAAATTTAAACCATTTGTAAACCACCAAAATATCTCTGAAATTAATTCCATAATGAACGATGCTTATTACCACATGGAAAGAAATGCAAATCCTAAAATCTTAATGCTTGATGTCTCTATAAAGCTTTACAAACTTTTGAGAACTAAATAATATATCCTTTAATGAAATTAAAATCTTTTTTAAAAATTGCAGTCTTTGGCATTCTTGTAAGTTGCAGTGACGAAAACATTATTTTCAACGATTATATTGACGTTGAAAATACCCAGTTATCCTTTAAAGACACCATTGTTTTTCAAACTAAAATCTCAGATACTATCAATCCTCACAATATTTTTTTGCAATTAAGAACATCTACAGATTACAAATGGTCCAATATGTTTGTTTTTTCTGAAATTTACTTCCCAAATAATAAAACAAGGACAGATACTTTTGAAGTTTTTTTGATGGACAAGAAAGGAAATTGGAATGGCGATAAATCTGGAATTGTAGTAAATTTCAACCATTCACTCTATAAAAATATCAAGTTTCCTATTAAAGGAGATTATAAGTTTAAACTTATTCAAGCTATGAGAGATACTATTCTAAAAGATGTTATGAGTGTTGGCCTCAAAATCACCAACCCTATTAAAAAACTATAATTCTTTAAACAGTATTTTGAAAAAATCACTAAAGTCCAAGTTGCCCCACAATGGAACTAATATCTTTTCTTCAATGTCTAAACTTGCTACGGAGAATAAAGCAATTAATTTATCTCAGGGATATCCAGATTTTGAAGTAGACCCTATTCTTATAAATTCTGTTTCCAAGTATATGAAACTCGGATTCAATCAATATGCCCCAATGCCCGGAGTTTTAAGATTAAGAGAAGTAATTTCCAAGAAAATATCTAAAAACTATAATCAGCATTATAATGAACATGAGGAAATCACAGTAACTGCTGGCGCTACTCAAGCAATTTTTACTACAATTTCTGCATTAATTCACCAAAATGATGAGGTTATTATTTTTTCTCCTGCTTTTGACTGTTACCAACCAGCTGTAGAGCTTAACGGAGGAATTTCAGTATTTATTGAGATGGAATCTCCAGATTTTAATATTAATTGGAATACAGTTGAAGAAAATATTTCTTCAAAAACAAGAATGATTATCATCAATTCTCCACAGAATCCACTGGGAACTATTTTGTCTAAAAAGGATATGACCAACTTAGAAAGAATAGCTGAAAAATACGACCTGATAATTTTAAGTGATGAAGTTTACGAACATCTAGTTTTCGACAATAAAAAACATCTTTCAATTTGCAGTTTTCCAAAACTTTTTAATAGATCTATTGCTACCTTTTCTTTTGGAAAAACATTTCATGTAACTGGCTGGAAATTAGGATATGTTGTGGCGCCTAAACAATTAATGTCTGAAATTAGAAAAGTTCACCAATTCAACGTTTTTTCTGCTAATCACCCATTACAGTTAGCGGTGGCAGATTATCTAGAGAACGAAGAACATTTTTTGAGACTTAATGAATTCTATGAGCAAAAGAGAGATTTGTTTTTAGAAATTATTTCTGCTTCTAGATTTCAAGCCAAAGCTTGTAGTGGAACTTATTTTCAGCTCTTAAATTTTTCTTTGATTTCGGATATGCCTGATTCAGAAATGGCTAGAGACTTAACAATTAAAAATGGAATAGCTAGTATTCCAATTTCTGTTTTTTCTCATTTTAAAAATGACGAACAGAATCTAAGATTTTGTTTTGCGAAAAAAGAGGAAACCCTTAAAAGAGCAGGAGATATTCTCGTTAAAATATAATTATTCACAATTCACTCTTTAAAGTTGGTTTTCTGGTAGCAATTCTACTTTTCAATTTAATCTATTTTTGCTTCAATGAAAAAATATTTATTTTATCTCCTATTGCTATTGAATCTAAATTCAACAGCTCAAAATATTATAGATGTTTATTTTTTCGATGATAGCTGTAGCCATGAGATGATAGATCCTGAAATGCTGGTGGTGGAACGTTGGGACACTTTGGCGCAATCAAAATTTTGGAAAACTATTATTACAACAACCAAAGATACTTGCGTAATAAACATTGCTAGCACAAGACAAATTTTAGATTATATAAATAAAGATACCTGGTTTGATCTATCTGAGGAAGAAAAAAAAGCCTTTAAGGATTCAGTTATAAATTACTACTGTTTAGACACCAACACTAGATTATATATTACTACTGGCAAAAAAGAGTTTTACCAAATAGAGCAAGTGATTCCTTCTTTAGAAACTGCAATAAATATTTTTCAAGAAAATAATGTAGACCCTTGGTTTGCACAAACTATTTTATTAATTGAAAGTCCTGCCCAATTAAAATATTCTAGGGTTGGGGCTTATGGGCCTTTTCAAATAATGAAAAGAGTTGCAAGAGACATGGGTCTTACTGTAAACAAGTATGTAGATGAAAGAAAAGATTTTAATAAATCTGCTTTCGCAGCAAGCGAATTATTAAGAACTATCTGCATCCCACAAGCCTACAGAATTTTATGCAATGTAGGCGACATTGAACCCCAAGGAGATGAATTGTGGTTCAAGCTTTTAGTTCTTCATATCTACCATGCTGGGGCAAGAAATGTAGAATCATTATTAAGCCAATTAGACCAACCTCTTCAAGGGATGGAATTAATAAAATGGATGTGGAGAAATGAATACGGAAATTTTAAAAATGCATCACAAAATTATTCTCAAATTGCTATTGCTGCTATGCTAACTCTTAAGGATATTGTACTTTCCGATTGTGAATATATTTTCGATTGTAACGGAAATAATTCTATTGAAAATTAATGAACAGGGTTCTAAATCTAATCTCAAATATTTTGGTAATTGGGTTTGCATTATTGGCCTTTTTATACCATAATCAAGATTTTGGATTAGATCTAATAATATTCAAAGAAATTAACATTTTTTTTCCGATAATTTTATTATTAATTGGAGGATTTAAAAGCTTTTCTAGATGGAAAAAAATTAAATTAACGAAAGGGAAAGAAGGATTTAAAATCTCAAAATCTGGATGGCTCAAAGCTTTTACCTACGAAACTTTGCCCTTCTTTATTTTCGTTCCACTAAGTATAATTCTATTGTTTTATTTAGATATGACATTCTTTTTTGTGTTTGTTCTGTATATCCTTATTGCTGAAAGTCTATTTTTTTTGTTTTTTGGAAAAAAAGCTTTTAAGATTATTGAAAATGAACAGGCACTAATTATTTTAAATAACCAACAACATTTTCTTTTTTGGGATAAAATAAAACATATTTCATTTCGACAAAAAGGAATGATAATCTTAATGAAAACCAAACGCCAAATTTATATTGATGAGTCAGATTACGAAGATTTTCCAAACTGGAAAGAAAGTATTAAAAACCAAGCTATTTCGCAAGGAATATATATCCAGAACTAATGAACTTATTTGATTCCACTAACAATTATAGCTTCTAGCTCCCTTAAATATTTTGATTTTTCAAAATTTGGAGCGTAAAGATAACCTTGAGCAGTTATGATTTTTGTTTTTTTACTATTTAGCCAAGAATAACTTAAAAAAGGGCCTCCCATTTTATCATTTTCCATTCTCCAACAGCCTTTTATTTGCTTAACATATTTATTATTAATATAAAAGGAAGTATCCATAATTTTACTTATTTCATTTTCAACTGTTTTCATAAAAGAGCTATCTCTCTTTCCAGTAAGATAAGCTTCCCCTAACGAGTCTTTTACTGAAAGAATTTTACTTTTCTCAAATTGATTTTTGTTTTTATAGTCTTCTTGGCACAAAACAATTCCTTTTTGAATTTCATGCGATCCGTTTTGATCTTTTTGAATCTCAAGGGTGCTCCACCACCAAAAGTTTTTCGCTTTTTTATTAAGTTTTATTCCATCAGGAGCTTTAAATTTCAAACCCAATGATTTTTCTAATTCTTTATTTATATTGTTTTTGTTTGAAAAACTTTCCTGAATCTTATTTAAATTAAAAGTTTTTAAAATTGATTTTACTTCATTGTTTTTGTACTTGAAATAATTAATAGCAGCTTGTTCAGACTTAAATTTAAGCTCTACAATTAACTGCCCGTTTGCCCAAAGATTTTTTTTAATTACTGGCACTACATTTTTAGAATTATAATTTTCAATCTGAACAAAAACAAAGCAATTGTTATTTTTTATGTTTTTCAAAATTTTATTAGGGACCACAAAATCTATATTAAATTCCTTTTCGTAAGGTAATGGAGTAGTTTTAACCAATTTTTCAAAAGAACTTTTGATGGTCTTTCCTAAGTCTCCTTTCCAATATTTTTTATCTAAAGCAAAAAGAATTTCATGGTAATTTTTCTTAGCAATTGGCTTCATAAGATGTGGTTGGTAGCCATCATCATTACAGCAGGTTAAAAATAATAATCCCACTAGAGCTATAAAAAGTATTTTTATATTTCTTAAATACATAATGTCAAACCATAAGAGTAAGTATAAAGATCTTTATAAAGATTAGAGTATTGTAAAATATTGGTTTGGAAGAAAACACCTATATTTTTATACATAAACTTTAGATTTCCAGAAAGACAATATTTATTATTGAAGAAATCATTCTTAGTTTCTATGCTCTGGTCTAACTCACCATATTCTAATTTGGATTTACCGACCATCAAAAATTGATTTACAAGCTCTAGTTCGGTTTTTATCTTTGGGTTTTTCTTAGGAAATGGTGCCCAGCTAATATTTACAGGAATAGTAAAATAATGATGTTTTAAAATACTTCTAGATATTGTTGGTTGTGGTCCAGACATCAAAGAGGAATTAAATATAGTCATTGTATCTTGAGAGATACTTATTATTTGGTTTTCAAGATCTAATTTATTTTTTCCAATACCAACTCCAAGATATAATTTTAGAGTTTCTTTTTTAAGATTGAAAGATTTGAAGAAAAGTCCAAAATTCATGTTCACAGAGCTAAATGCCTTATATCTAATGGGTCTAAAACTACTAAAGCCACTAAGAATAGAATTGGTATTTAGCTGCAGATTCCCTAATGAAAAGTTTATTTTGAATTTTGTTTTTGTGTGTTTCTCTTCATTTATGCTGTTTTCAAATTCCCATTCATTTTCTGTACTTCCCTTAGAAACAATTAATATCTTAGAATCTTTATATTTAAATTGAAGAGTATCGTTAACCTGTGCATTGACTGTATTAAATAAAAGAAAAAAGAAGATGAAATTTATAGAAAATGCTAAAATTTTTTGGAAAAAATACCAAGTATATTTTGTAGATATATGGCAATATCTAGTCATAATTATAATCTTTTTAATTGGCTTAATTTTTATTTTATAAACTTATCTTAAAGCAAAAGAGGACTCTCCTATAAAGTACCCATCATTGAAAATTTCAACAGTGTAATTCCCCGGTTTTAATTCTTCTTGAATTTCATGAAAAACACATAAATCCATATTTTCATTTTGATAATTTACTATTCGTTTTGAACTAAGTTCTAAATTTCCACCATCTGAACTCATAATATTTATTGGATCTTTAGAAAGTAATGTTTTTTGATTTGGATCAACTACTTTGATATAAATATTTTTATCTCCAGCTTTTGAAAGTTTATTTTCCACTAAAGTAAAGCAGGCTTTTATCATATTTGTTTTAGCAGCTCTAGTAGTTTCACTTTGTGTCCCAGAATTTCTAATTCTTATAGCGGAGACTGTTACATTCCTTGCTTGTAGAACTGCTCCAAGAGCAACTTTATTTTGCAAATCTTTGTTTTGTTTTTTATACTTCTGGTTCTCGTTAGATACCTTATTTAATTTATTGGTTTTTTCTGTTAAAGTATTAGATAGATTAATATTTAAGGTATTTAATGAATCAATCGTATGAATATATCCTTTCATAATCCCTCTAAGGGTTTCCGCTTCCTTTTTTAGTTTGAATATCGATCTCCAGTCTTTTTTTGATTTACTATTAAGTTGATCGACTTTTGTCATTAGAGTTTTAATTTTTTCTCTTTGTTGATTTATACTGTCTATAACTATAGCATTACTTAGCTCAAGACTGTCATAAGAAACCAACAATAATTTTAAATTATCTTTTAAATTTGAGGCTTTGGATGCTGACAACGCATCTTCATTTAATAAGACTTTGTTCATCTCATTATTTTCCATAAGAATACTAGAAAGTTCTTTGGAAATTTCGTGATTTTCTTTATTTAAGGAGCTTATTAAGTACCCTGTATATCCTAGACAAACTACTAACAGCAGAATAATAATTGAAGAATATTTATTTTTGGAAGTTGGGTTGTCGTTCATATTAACTAATTTTCTGTTGACTAACGATTAATTATAGTAAAGTTAATACATCTTGTTAAAAGAATTTATACAACTTATATATCCCGATTTTTGTTCTGGATGCAACCAGCATTTATTGTTTTCAGAAAGAGCAGTTTGCTCTTCTTGTTTGATGGAAGTAAAATCTTCTTTTGCATCGAATTCCAATACTTTTTTTGGTAGATATTCTGTAAATAGAGAAATCTATGCGTTTAAATTTTTCAAGAACAAATTACTTCAAAAAATGATTTATGAAATGAAATACAATGGGAATAAAGAAACTGCATTTGTTTTGGGAATAGAGTTGGGGTTCCTAGTTCAAAATGTTTGTAAAACTAAAAACCAAGATTTTGATTTTATAATTCCAGTTCCTGTAAGTGAAATTAAGAAACAAGCAAGGGGATATAACCAATCTGAATATATAGCAAATGGGATTTCTCAAGTAATAAAAAGGCCAGTTCTAAAAGATCGCCTTAAAAGAAGAAACAATTTAAGATCTCAAGTGAATAAATCAAGATATAATAGATGGTCTAATGTGGATGAACAGTATTATCTAGCAAGAAATTTTAATGGTATTAATAAAATCTTGTTAGTGGATGATGTGGTTACCACTGGCGCAACAATTAATAGTTGTATAAAAGCACTTCAAACTAAAAATAATTTGGAGATTTCTGTAGCTGCTTTGGCTGGGAATAAATAATAAAACTAATTATTGAGAGTTTTTCTCTGGAGTTTCAATTGTAGCTTCAATTTCTACACTTTCGATCTGACCTTCTTTAAAAGAACCTTCGTATTTTGCATTTTCTTTCATCCAGTTATACTCACCAATTCCATTCATAGCATCTTCAGACCAGTGGCCATTATAGGTGTTGCCATTTTTCCATGTATATTTTCCAATTCCATTTTTCTTTCCACCAAGAAATCCTCCTTTATATTTGTCTCCGTTAGAGTATAAGAAATCTCCAAACCCTTGAGGTTTCCCATCTACCCAAGCCCCATCGTATTTATTCCCATCTTCCCATAAAAAAGTCCCATGTCCTCTGTGACAATTTCCTTTAATGCATTGTGAATAAGATGCTAAATAAATAAGAGTAAATAAGGATGCAGCAAATATTTTTTTCATGACTAAAAACTTAATTATAAGTTATAAAATTAATAAATTATTAAAAAAAAACACTAGTTTGTATCAACTTAAATTTTTTACTATGGCAGTCCTAAAGACTTCGCATAATCTATATTTTCATCATTGATTTTTTTTGAAAACCTACTAATATTGATCATTGAATCTAATGGTTTTTTGTGGTAAATATAGTCCAGTAATTCTCTGACCAAAAGTGGAGCCATTAGTATTGCCTTGCTGCCCATTCCATTTACAGTATATAAATTTTTAATTATTGGATGTTCTCCAACAAATGGTTTTCTATCAAGGGAGGTTGGCCTAAAGCCAAATTTTTGATCCATAATCTCAATATCATCTATATCAATAATCTTAGTTAGTTTTTTCATTAGATTTTCTTTAGCATCTTCTGAAATATTTGGATTAAGATCTTTATTGCTGTAAGTAGACCCTATGGTAAATATATTTTTAGTTTCAGGCAGAGAGAATATTCCACAGTTGATTATTTCAGATGGTAATATTGTTGAAAATACTTTAAGTAATTCTCCTTTATTAGGAATTAATGGTAAATAATTAAACATAGGGTTTTTTAAGGCATTTACCCCTTCACACATTATGATATTAGAATAAGTATCTCCCTTATAATGAAATCTATTATTTTTTAATTGGAGCTCTTCAGCTTTAAAAACATTCTTTATAAGGTATTTACTTTTCAAAAACGAATCTCTTACAAAGTCTAAAAACTCATTAACTGAAAGCCGACTGCAAAGTTCTACAATCCCACTCCCAAACCTATCATTTAAGTTGTGTAACTCTTTATTATTTAAGCTTAATATGTTTTTGTAAATTTCATTGTTTGTCTTCCCAATCCAATTATTTTGTTCTTCAAAAGATGCAAATACCCTTATTAATTTATGAGGTTTATAGATCTCAGTATTGCTTTCAAAATTAATTTCTTTATAAAAAGAATCGCTAAATTCATAAAATTCTCTACCTCTCCATGAAAGATTGCACCTTTTAAGGGATACAGGATGGACAATTCCTGCAGCGACCTTAGAACTTGTATTGGGGCTTCCCCCATCAATTAGCTTAAATTTTTTTGAATTTTTTTTTAGTTGCAATGCAACAATAGAACCTGTTATTCCTTGACCAACAACTAAAAAGTCATAATTCATCTTACAACTGAATATCTTTGAGGCAAATTGCAACGCCAAAGAAGATCATTAATCCGCCTATTAAAATACCGATTATAGATAAAACTTTATTATCTAGTTTTTCTTTTAACCTACTAGAAAAATAGATTTTAAATATATCCACAATAAACATTGTTAGTAATGTAATCCCAAAAAATGACAATAGTTGAAAATCTCCTAATTTCAATTCATTGGTTGCATAGGTACTTGCAGCAATCCAAAATACAAGTACACCAGGGTTAATAGCATTTAATCCAAGGCCTTTTATTAATAATTGAAAGGGATAAATTATCTTCAAACTAGTATCTGTTTCAATTTCTTTCACCTCATTCATCTGAGAAGTATTTAATTTTATTTGAATAATATTTTTGTAAACAGAGACTATCCCAAATACAAAAAAGATGGATCCAGCTATATATTTAACAAATGAATTTGTAGTTAACCAAAGGTTGATTTTTTCTGCAACAAAAAAAGCAGCTAACAGATAAATAGCATCACTTAAAAGTATACCAATATCTAAAAAAATAGCAGCTTTAAATCCTTTTTTTATGCTAGTTTCTATTAAAATAAAAAAAGCAGGACCAAGCATAAAACTTATGATTATACCAAAGACTACACCATTTTGAATTATTTCCATTATTAGTTGGTGAATTGATTGAACAAAAAAAAACCGCCCTAGGGCGGTTTAAAATTAAATTAATCAAATTTTTTAATTATCCCTTAACAAATGGAAGACCTGTTTTAGGGCTTTCTACAACATTTTTTCCAGCTGGTAAATCGCAAGCATTAGATCTTTCATCCTTGCAGAAGTAATAAATAGTTTGATTTCTTCCACCTCTAAGTTCAACATCTTTAGTGTGTAAGTAGTAAGTTTTACCTTTACTATTGGTATGTGAATACGCCATATTATTAAATTTTAATTGTTTACATTTCTAATATAATAAAAACATAGTTATTAATCCCTGAAAAACGTGGATTTATCACATTTTTTATTGTAAACGGTATAAAATAATGAGTTTGTAACGGTTTTTAGCAGTCTTAAAAACGATTTTCAGATGAAAAAAGTAATATTTTTTCTAAAGTTTTATTTTAAGATTAAGTCCGTACTTATTAAAGAAATAAAGTTCTTTTTTAATATTTGGATATGGAGAATTTCCCTGCTAACAATAAAAGCACTAGAAATTCTACTTTTTTTGTCAAGATTAGGATTGTATTTGTTTTTTTTGGCTAGGAGGTGAAATATTTAAAAAAACATAAAACAAACATAAGGTATATTTTCAACTTAGATGAAATAATAAATATTAACTATATCTTGCATAAAATTTCAACAAATAATTTAACAAATATGACATCTACAAATGCTAATATTATAAATTCTGTCACTTTAATTATTATTGGTTTATGGGGATACTTTGAGGTCTCTTCACCAACAGCACTTATACCAGTAGGCTTTGGAGTTGCTTTAGTTCTATGTTCTCCTGGGCTTAAAAAACAAAACAAGGTAATAGCACATATAGCTGTTCTCTTAACTTTTATTATTTTAATTGCTTTAGCAGGGATGAGACTTCCAAAGTCAATAGAACAGGGTGGGATGGGGCTATTAAGAGTTTTCTTAATGATTGGAACTTCTA
>CALKFX010000010.1 GCA_938084875.1 uncultured Flavobacteriales bacterium
ATGGTGGTTTTTATTAGTTAGTATATAAAATTTATCTTGATGGTGGTAAATATTATACTCTAATCCTCTTTCTCTTTTTTGAAAAATTTCAGGTTTTTTTAGCGGGTCATTTGCAGGGATAAGCCTATATTCATCACTTAATGTACTAGAAGAATTTATAACGATATATTCCATAGATTTAGACTTGTAGGCATAACAAGAAAATGTTTCGTCTTCTTCTTCAAATATTAAATTATCTTCAGATTGATCTGTTCCTAGTTTATGGGCATATATTTGAAATGATCTAAGTGTGGTAGGGTCTTTTTTAACGTAGAAAATAGTTTGATTATCATTGGCAAATACAATAGACCCAGTAGTATTTTCTAATGTTTCTGGATACAATTCATTTGAAATTAAATTCTTAATTTTTATTTGGTAAATCCTTCTCGAAAGTGTATCTAAACTATAGGCCATTATATTATTGTCAATGGAAACATCATAATCTCCAATATTGAAAAATTCATAGTCTTTGGACATCTGCTGGCCATCCAAAATAATTTCTTCTTTTTCAGAATTTTCTTTTCTTCTTAAATATAGCGGATGCTCATAACCTTTTTCATATCTACTCCAGTAGTAATACCCGTTAAATAAATAAGGAACACTCTGGTCTTCTTCTTTAATTCTTGATTTTAATTCGTTAAAAAGAGTCTTTTGAAAATCTTCAGTATTCTTCATCTGATAATCTGTATAATCATTCTCTTTGTTTAAATAATCTATTACATCTGGATTCTCGCGATTGTTTAGCCAATAATAATTGTCTGTTCTTTCTTGGTCGTGAATGGACATAACTTTAGGCTCTTTCTTGCAAATAGGTGGGTTGTTTTTCATTTTCATTTTTGATTCACAGTTGGCAAAAGTAATTAAAACAATGAAGTAGTATATTCTCAAAATTAATTAGTATAAAGAAATTGAACAAATAGCTAAACCAAGTAGTAGTTTATAAATACTATTAATTTTTTCGTATTGGCTTTTATTTTTAGCAAAATGAAGTAAATAAATACTTATCGAAATAATTAAAAAAGCAACAATAAAATAGTAGGAAAAAGGTTTGTAAATGATAATCGGAAGAAGAGTTAAGATAGCAACCATAGAACTAATCATCAGAAAAAATATAATGTATTTACATTTTTTAATTCCGAAATAAATAGGAATACTTTTTTCTCCAACAATTAAATCTCCCTTTAGTGAAATCATTTTTTTTACGATTTCTCTCGTTAAATCAATGGTGAAAATATAAGTGCTAAAAATTGCTAGTGTAAAATCTAATTTATTATTTAGAATACCTACACCCAAAAACAAACTTACAAGCAATAGGGAGGCGCTTATTTCACCAAGTAAGACTTTTTTTCTCAGTTTATGAGAATATATCCATAATACTGAAATTAATATAGCAGCGAAAAGTAAAATTTTATTAGAAATTAAATATGCAAGTAGTAGCCCAAAAAAATTACACAACATATAAATGTTAAGACAGCTTCTTTTACTAACCAATCTGTCAAAGTAAGTTTTTTCCGGTTGGTTAATCATATCTTTTTCAAAATCGTAAAAGGCATTGATTAAATAACCACCAATGACAATTAAGTCAATTGAAAGCACATATAAATGCAAATTTATTCCACTATATGAAAATAAGAAACGAATAGAATTTTCAAATATGAATATTTGAATTGCGTATAAGCTTATAGTAATCAGAAATATATTGTACCATCTTGCAATGGAGAAAATTGCCAATATTTTAACTAAAGTTGAGTTGGAATTTTTAACGTTTTTATTGCTAGAATCTGTGGATAACATCAAGTTGGTAGGTACTAAGTTTATCTTGTGCCTCTTGAAAATCCTTAGTGAACCCTAAAATATATCCACCACCTCCAGAGCCACAAAGTTTCAGATAATAAGAATTAGTATCGATTCCTTCTTTCCATAAATCTCTATAAAGTTTAGGAATCATAGGTTGAAAATTTTCATATAAAACCTTAGAAAGAGATTTAACATTTTTAAGTAGTGATTTTCCTTCATTTTTTAAGAAAGCATCAATACTGGCATCGTTGTATTTTTTAAATTTGTTTTTAAGCATTTTTCTAAAACCTTCTTCTTTACATCTTTCTAAAAAATGCTGTACTAGTGGCTGCGTATTTCCAACTACACCTGTATTTAACAAAAACACGGCTCCCTTACCATTATTTGAATCGGGAATTCCAACTGTTCCTAAATCTGTTTTTGATTTGATTAAGATAGGAAGATTCAAATAACAAATTAGAGGATCTAACCCAGAACTAGTTCCGTGGTAAAAGCTTTCTAATTTGCTAAAAATGGATTTTAGTTTAATTATGGATTCATTATGGATATCTTTAGCTGAATCTATTTTATTTTTATTACAATATCTGTCATAAGTAGCTGCTACAATAGCTCCAGAACTCCCAATGCCAAATCCCTGAGGAATAGAAGAATCGAAATAAATATTGTTTTTTAAGTCCTTTTCAAATGCTTTAAGATCTAAAGAACAAGGAAGAGAGTTAGATGCTTTAAGTTCTACCAAATTTTGATAAAAACTATAAAGTTGTCGATTAGATTTTCTGGTTTTTGGGTTGCTTTGTTTAGAAATTAAAAACTTTCCATTGAAATCTGAATAAGGAATAGATAGACCCATTGAGTCTTCAATTATTCCATACTCACCAAAGAGAAGGATTTTGCTGTAGTACAAAGAATCTTTAAGCATAGCTTGCGCTTATTATATTTGCCCCACTGCCAACTTCATCGCGAATATACTGCTGATTTTGACAAAAAACAATTAATTCACTATCTATAAAATCAAGAACTTGTTGTTTATAAGCCAATGGATAAAGCAGATGGACATTTGCTCCAGCATCCAGAGTGAAACTCAATGGAATTTTAGAGTCGCTCCTGAAAGACCATATTTTTTCAATAGTCGATAGTGTTCCTTGCTTCATTAGTATGAAATAAGGGTTTGAAGTCATCATCATTGCATGAAGAGTTAGAGCCTCACTTTCAGAAATTGAAATAAACTTGTCTAAATCACCCCTTTTTAGAACATTGATCATACTTTCTAGATTGCTATTAGCTTGTGAAAATCTTTGTTTTGAAAAAGGATGGTTATGCATTAATTCATGACCTACAGTAGAGCTGACTTTTTTAGTACCCTTGTCAATTATTAAAATGGTGTCCTGGTAATTTTTAAAACTTTCGTGAAAATCGTTGTGAGCTATAGCATATTGGTCACTACTTGAAGGAATATTTTTATGCTGCCCCCAAATAGCAGCTGGGCCATACAACGACCTACTAGCACTACCAGAACCTAATCTACTTAAGAAAGATGCTTTTAAATATTTATTTTCATAAGAAATGCAAGTTATTTTTTGTTCCAGTTCAACTATAGCTAGAGCTAGTGCACTAAAGCCAGATGCAGAAGAAGCAATTCCACTACTATGCGGAAATGTATTTTCAGTATCTATCTCTAATTTATATGAAAAAATATACGGGCACCACTCTTTAATTCTTTCTAAAAAAGATTCTATTTTAGGGACAAAGGAAGGTTTTTCCTCCCCTTTAACAGTAAAATTAAATGCGAAATCTTTAGATTTTTTAAAAGAAATTGTTGTTTTAGTAAAACAGTTAGTTAAAGTGAAACTAATAGAAGGATTAGTTGGGATTTGAATGGGTTTTTTCCCCCAGTATTTTACAAGGGCAATATTGGATGGACTTTTTGCTGAAATTTCACCTGATTCGGGAAGAGAATGAATGGGCTGGTATATAAATTGATCTGACATTAAGAAACAGTTTTAAATGTAGATTCTTTAATTATTTCTGAATAGGATAATATAGTATCAAATCCTTTTTCAAAAAAGTAGTTCTTATTTTTTCTTGTAGCAAGTACAAAGTCTCCGCCCCAAGCACCTAATGATTTGATAGATCCTTGATAATCAGAAAAATATTTACTTTTTACAGTTTCATTTTGAATATATTGACCGGTAATTGCTTCGTGCTCATCTAACAGACACTCAAATTCTTCAATAGTTTTGGAATGAATTATTTCTTTTGTAATACTAGATATTCTATTAATCAAATTAGGGTCTTTTTTTAATTCTTTGAATCTTTTTACTTCTAAATTGCTTTTTTGTTTCTTTTTTAAGAATATAAATAGTATTTCATCTTTAAAATTAGGAGACCAATTAATCTTTTTCACATCGGGAATATTTTTAAAAACTCGGTATGTTAAAGCACTATTACTACCAGCACAAGCAATATCATATCCACTGCCGTTGGTGGTAGAAAAATGTAATTCATATGGATTAATTTCATATAAACTAGCCAAATTGTTTAAAAGAGTAGAGCTTGACCCTAGTCCCCATTTATTTGGGAACTCTAATTTACATTCAATTTTCCCCTGTAAGTTTTTATTTTTAAGTGAGTTTTTATTACAGTATTCTAGGATTTTTTTAATCCATTTTACAGTATTATAATTACTGGTTTTCAATATTTGAAGTGTTTTAGCTTCAAAATAAGCAGTAAACCAAATTGTATCATTAGCGTCTTTACTAATCCATTCTAAAGTTCCATTAGATTCTTCAGTGAAGATTAAAGACTGTCCAAACTTGCAAGGTAGGGCGAGAGATAAAGCGCCATCAAGAACAAGATATTCCCCTGAAATTAAAAGTTTGCCGTTGGAGTGGAAAGATTTCAATACAAAATAATTTTAGTTGGAGATATTTCTTAATTCTTTAAAATAGTTAACTACTGCACTGTGCTCTACCACTTTGTCTTTGAAATATTCTTTGGTTTTTTCTACTTCATTTTTATCTGCACCAAGTTGATTCAAAATATTTAATAAATGCATTTTCATATGTCCTTTTTGGATTCCAGTAGTAACCAATGATCTAATTGCACCAAAATTTTGAGCAAGCCCAACAGCTGCAATAATTTCCATCAAATTTTTTGAATTTGGATTTCCTAGTAATTTGTATGAAAATCGAACCATTGGATGAAGTGTGGTTAATCCCCCTACAGTACCAACAGAAATAGGAAGATCTATCCAAAATCTAAATTTACCATCTTTAATTTCAACATTACTTAAGCTTCTGTACTGTCCTGACTTAGATGCATAAGTATGACCACAAGCTTCAACAGCTCTAAAATCATTACCAGTTGCTATAACTACAGCATCAATACCATTAAATATTCCCTTGTTATGTGTAGTTGCTCTGTAAGGCTCAATATTTGCAACATGAATAGCTTGTTCAAATTTCTTAGCAAACTCTTCACTTTTTATACTAGGGTCATTAGATAATTCCTCAATCCCACAATTAACTTCACATCTTACAATGCACTCAGGTGTATAATTACTTAAAATACACATTATAATAACTATTTTTTTATCTTCTTCGCTTAGATTACTGCTTCTGATCTCTCTCGTTAGAATCTTTGAAAATTTTTCAAGTAAACTATTAATGAAATTAGCACCCATTGCGTCACAAGTTTCAAATTTTGCTTGTAATTGGTAGTAATTTGGTTCTAAATCCGCTCTATTAACTAACTCGATTTCTAAAATCCCACCACCTCTTTCATTCATGTTTTTAGTAATCTGCTTTGTCTCATCAAAGAACTTTTGCTTAATTGAGTTGATAAAGTTTTTTAAAACCTCGTATTTTCCATACCATGCGAAATGTACATGACCTATTTTGGTAGTAGAAATTACAGTAGACTTAAAACCTCCTCTTTCCATCCAAAAAGATGCATTTTTTGAAGCAGCTGCAACTACTGAACTTTCTTCTATTGCCATTGGAACACAGTAGACCTTATCATTGATTAAAAAGTTGGGAGCGATTCCAAATGGAATGTAAAAGTTGGTAATAGTGTTTTCAATAAATTCGTCATGAATTTTTTGAACTTTTGAATCTTCATGCCAATAGCCTTTAAGAAGATTTACATATTCTTTTTCATCATTTAAGTATTCTTTAGTTATCCATTCAATTTTAGCTTCTTTGGATAATTTCGAAAATCCTTTTATGATTTTATTATTCTGCATGCTTTATTTTTTTCAAGTGCAAATTAAAGATTTATTAATCATATTGTTTAATAAAGGCAGATATAAATTAAACAAATGAAAAAAATTAGGATCTGATTTTAATTTACAGTCTAATAATGATGGTATTTCAATTAAATTATTGTTTTTTTAGGTAAAATAAATTAAGATGAGTAAAAAAGTAAATATTGGTGCATTTACCACCCTAATCTCCATTTTTTTCTTCTGGGGTTTTGTAGCAGCTAGTAACGATATATTAATTCCAGTATTTAAAAAGGCTCTTAATTTAAGTCAACTTGAATCACAATTGATATCCTTAGCATTTTATATTGCCTACACTGTTGGCTCTCTTATGTATTTTGGGATTTCCTCCATCTTAAAAAAAGATATACTTAATGTTATTGGGTACAGAAATGGACTGTCTCTTGGATTGATAATTTCTGCATTAGGAACTATTCTATTTATTCCTGCGTCCAATAATGAATCATTTCCTCTTCTAATATCTGGCCTTTTTATTGTTGGATTGGGTTTTTCTTTGCAACAAATAGCCGCCAATCCTTTAGCTATTCAAATGGGTGATCCCTCAAAAGGAAATATGCGTCTAAGTTTAGCTGGAGGAATTAATAATGTAGGAACGACAATAGGTCCAGTTATTGTCTCTTTTGCTATTTTCGGGGGTCTCTCATCTGGAGAAACAGAATTAAACTTACAAGCAGTTCAAACTCCCTATCTTTTTCTTGGTGCTGCATTCGTAATTGCCGCAGTATTTTTTAAATTTTCATCTGTTCCAGATAGGCTAAATAACGATGGTGACAACAGTTCTTCCAATGGGAATATTCTAGAAACATTAAAGTATCCTCAAGTTATTTTAGGAATGATTGCCATCTTTCTTTATGTAGGTGTTGAAGTTTCTACTGCAAGTAATCTTCCAGAATTTATGAAACAAGAATTGGGAACTGCTGAAAGTGGTGTTGCTCCTTTTGTATCTCTTTTTTGGGCAAGTTTAATGATTGGAAGATGGACCTCTGCTGCAGGAGCTTTTAATATATCCAATAAACTAAAATCTTTGTTGGGTTTTGTACTCCCTTTTGTTGCATTTGGAATTTTTATTTTTGTTAACTGGATTGCAGGAAATGAAATGCAACAATTCTTTCCATATATTGCTTTGGTAATTTTATTAATAATTGCAGATAAATTAAGTAAAGGACACCCCGTAAATCAGATAATGATTTATTCTGGAGTAGGAATTTTAGCTACAATAGTTGGTATCTTTGCTGATGGAATTATAAGTGTATTTGCTTTTATTTCGGTAGGTTTATTTTGCAGTACTTTATGGCCTTGCATCTTTACCCTTGGGATAGCTGGTTTGAAAGAAAAAACAAATACAGCCTCAAGTTTGTTGATTATGATGATTATGGGTGGGGGATTTATTTCTACACTACAAGGTGCGCTTGCTAATAATAATTTATTAGGTATTCAGCACTCATACTGGGTTGGTGTAGCTTGTTTTGCCTATTTATTTTTCTTCGCTTGGACAGTTAATAAAAAATTAAAAAAACAAGGTGTGAATTTGACATCCAATGCAGAAGGGTTAAATCATTAGTCCAACATCAAACTAATATGTATTTAATTAAATGAAATATATTAAAATATTAGTATTCAGTCTTGTTTTTATAAGTTGTAGCAATAATATTTCAGAGAATGCCAAATATGTTAATCCATTTATAGGGACTGGTGCACACGGCCATACTTTTCCTGGTGCAACATCTCCTTTTGGTATGGTTCAATTAAGTCCAGACACCAGAATAGAGGGATGGGACGGTTGTTCAGGCTATCATTATTCCGATTCTGTAATTTTTGGATTTAGTCATACCCATTTAAGTGGAACAGGAATTGGAGACTATTGTGATTTGTTACTGATGCCTACTATGGGTGAAAAGTGTTTTAACAACGGATATAAAAATAGTAATGAGAATAATTATTCATCTGAATTTTCAAAAGAAAACGAAACTGCTTCCTCAGGATATTACCAAGTTCACTTAAACAAATACAGTATTGATTGTAAATTAACAACTACAAAAAGAGTTGGGATTCACCAATATTCGTTTTCCGATACTTCTAAAAACCCAGCTATTGTTTTGGACTTGGAACACAGAGATATTTTATTGGATTGGGATATTGAAGTTCTTAATTCTAATGAAATTTCAGGAAAAAGAATTTCAAAATCATGGGCAGACATACAACATTTTTATTTTCATATGGAGTTCTCAGAAGAATTTGATACTAGTTACAATAAAAAGACCCCAACAAAATTATTTTTGAGCTTTAATGATCTAACTAACAATCAAATTATGGTTAAAGTAGGTGTATCTGTAGTAAGTTCCCAAAATGCAAAAGAAAATCTATTGTCTGAGGCAAATCATTGGGATTTTGATAAATATTTATCAAGTTCTAAGAACGATTGGAATAAAGCACTTTCAAAAATTGACATATCTTCTAAAAACGATTCTTTAAAAGAAATATTTTATACTGCATTGTACCATACAATGATTGCTCCCAACCTAATAAGCGATGTTAATGGAGATTACAGAGCAACAGATATGCAAGTCCATAATGATAGTCTTGCTAACTACACAGTATTTTCTTTGTGGGATACATTTAGATCTACTCATCCTCTTTATAATCTTATTGAAAGAAAAAAAACTGCATTATTTCTCAATACATTTTTAAATCAATACCAGTTTGGGGGACAATTACCTATATGGGAATTATGTGCCAATTATACAGGATGTATGATAGGTTATCATGTAGTCTCTGTCATTTTAGATGCGTATGTAAAATCTATAGATTTTGACAATTATCCAAAATTATATTCAGCTATGAAAGAAATATCCAATAGAAAAAATTTGGGAATTCCTGAATATAAAAACAAGGGTTATATTTCTTCATTCCAAGAGCCGGAATCAGTATCTAAAACTTTAGAATACGCTTATAACGATTGGTGTATCTATAAAATGGCACAAGTTTACAACGATTCCAATACCATGGTTTCTTATGCTAAAAGAGCGCAATCCTACAAAAATATTTTCAATTTAAATTCCGGATTGATGCAACCAAAAACAAATGGAAATTGGAAATCTGGCTTTATTGCTTCGGAAGTAAACTATAATTATACAGAAGCTAATTCCTGGCAGTATAGTTTTTTTGTTCCTCACGATGTAGAAGGATTAATTAATATTCACCAAGGAAAAGAACGTTTTGAAAATAAACTAGACGAATTATTTACTGTCAATTCTACTTTAGCAGGTAGGCAACAAGCAGATATTACTGGTCTTATTGGGCAATATGCTCACGGAAACGAACCAAGTCACCATATGGCTTATCTATACAATATGATTGGAAAATCATCCAAATCACAGAAGATGGTAAATAAAATTTTAAATGAAATGTATTCTGCTCAACCAAGTGGTATAGTTGGAAACGAAGATTGTGGACAAATGTCTGCATGGTATGTACTGAGTTCCATTGGAATATTTGATCTAAACCCCGGTGATCCATATTACATAATAAATACACCATTATTTAATGAAGTAACTCTAAACTTAGAAAATGGCAATAAGTTTAAAATCGAATGTAATGGCTTGGAAGATGCGTCTAATATTTACATAAAATCAGTACTTTTAAATGGGGAAAACTTAGAAAGAAATTATCTTCATATCGATGAGATTTTAAATGGAGGTATTCTTAAGATAGAAAAGTCTAATCAACCAAATAATGAATGGAGTTCTGAGAATTTTTACAAAACTTCAATTGACACTGCAAATAGTATTTTAACAACTCCAAGAATAATTTCATCCTCCTATACCTTTAAAGACTCCTTAGAAATAAAAATTGAGAAAAAAAATAGAGAAGATGTTTTTTATAAAACCTCCAATCAACCTAATTATACTCTGTATACTTCTCCTTTTTATTTATATAATACAGATACAATTTATTGTTATTCTAGTTTTAGAAATAAGAAAAGTAAAATAGAGTCTGCTTATTTTCTAAAGTTCAATAAAAAAAGATCTATAAGTCTAGAAACAAATTTTAGTAACCAGTACGATGCCGGTGGTAAAGATGCTTTGGTGGACGGGTTAAGGGGACCTAATAATTATCTCACTGGAAGATGGCAAGGATTTTATGGAGAGGATTTTGAATCTATTGTAGATTTAGGTTCTAAAGAGAAAGTTACTTATATAAATATTGGCGCTATTCAAGATGTTCGCTCATGGATTTGGCTACCTAAGAAAGTAGAATTTCTTGGGTCTAAAGATGGAAAAACATTTAAATCTATAGGGGCTTTAAAGCACTCTATTTCTGATAAATCTTCAGAATCTATTATAAAGCAGTTTGAATTAAAACTAAAAAGACCAATAGAAGCTAGATATATTAAAATAAGAGCAGAAAATTATGGAAAATGCCCTGAATGGCATCTTGGTAGTGGTGGAACTAGTTGGTTATTTTTTGATGAAATAACTATTTTATAATGCTATTTTTTCCAATATAGAACTTATTTTATTTTCATCAATTTTCATGTTTTTATCAATACTAAAATGAATGCCATCTAATCCAATGTCTAAAAATTTAGTACAGTTTTTGTTAGATATTCCTCCCCCAGCTAATATTTTTATCTTTTTATTTTTTATGGATGCTAATTTTTTTAAATTATTTAGCCCTAACTCTGCATTTTTTTCCCCACCTGATGTAAGGACCCAGTCAAATCCAATTTCAGATAATTCTATCAAACTTTTTTCAAAATTCTGACATTGGTCAAATGCTTTGTGAAAGGTGCATTTGAGATTTAAATCTTTTGCAACATTTATTAACTCCTCGTTTTTTTTAAAATCAATTTTGTGGTTATTTAAAACTCCAAATACAACACCATGAACTCCATTTTTTTTTGCTGCTTCAATGGATTTTTTCATTTTTTTTATTTCCATTTGATTGTATTGAAATCCGTTGTTATGTGGTCTAATCATTACGTATCTTGTGCCATTAAATAAACTACGTGCAAGAGACTGAATTTCTATTGATGGAGTAAGGCCTTCTAAATGCAAATCCTTACAAATTTCAACTCTATCAAGACTAAATTTTTGAGCGGCCTTTAAGCCCTCAATTGTTGATATACAAGCTTCTAAGATCATTCAACAATAATTTCGTCTACAAATAGCCAACTTTCAGCACCAGCAGCTTCGTGCCATGAAGGTAGTTTTCCATAGTTTTTGGCAAATATTTTTAAGTATTTAGCATCTGTTTTTAAACTATCAAAGGATAGACTTCTTATAAATTTTCCTCTTTTTCTTATTTCACCAATAGAGTCTACTGACTTTATAACTTCCCAATGCAGAGAATCCTTAGAACTCATTATAGATATGTAACTAGGAACAATAATCCATGAATTAATATATTGGTAAAAATTCATAGAAACTTTATTAATTCTTGTAAGTGAGTCTAGAGAAATAATTACATCAAGGTTTTTTCCTGAAAACCCCTGCCATTGGCCATCTTTAAAGTCTAAACTCCCTAATCTTCCATTAGTAAGTGAGGATAATCCCTCTGCTGGATAGCTTAAATTATACCAATATTGATAATCTACATTTGAATTTAATCCCAAATGGACAGCAAATTTTTCTACTTTTTGGTTTCCATACTTTTTACCATTTTTATATGCCTGAAGGATTAATTCACCAGTCTTATCTATTTCAATTACCTCATTTTTATTAAGTGATTTTACATCTTCATTATTCCATTGATAATTGAACTCTAAATTTTTAATTTTTGAATTTACAACAGCGTTAATTCTTCTATTATTTATTGTTGAAGACAATTTAACTGGTGAGGATTCAATACCATAATGCACATTAAGCTTTCTTAAAATAGAGTAGTGGTCTTCAACTCGATTTTGAAAATTTTCAAATTTATCTTTTTTATATGTCCACAAAACCTCACTCATTGCTAATAATCTAGGAAAGGTTTTTCTATCTAACTCCTTTTCACTTGGTATTCTTTCAGACCATAGATTGCATTCTCCTCCAATAATTAGTTCACTTTCCAAGGAGTCTAGTTCAGGTGGAACAGGGTTAAAAGTATAAACTTTTTCTAAGTCAATACTATTAATGCCATAGTCAAAATAGCAATGTGATGTTGGAGACATAATGGTTTTCTTACCTTCTTTTACTGCTTGGATACCGCCAGAAAATCCTCTCCAAGATTGGATGGTTACATCACTATTAATTTTACTTTCAATTATTTCGTCCCAACCAATAATACTTTTATTCTTTTTTTCTAAAATTTTGGCAATTCTTTCGATAAAATAACTTTGTAGCTCGTGCTCATCTTTAAGATTTTCTTGTGCCATTCTTTTCTGACATTTTTCACAATTTTCCCATCTAAATTTTGGAGCTTCATCTCCACCTATATGAATTCTTTCACTTGGAAATAGTTCCGTTACTTCTCGAAAAACATCCTCTAAAAATATAAAAACTGAATCGTTGCCAGCACAATAAATATCTTTGAATACTCCCCATGAATTAGCTACTAAGATTTGTTTCTTTTCGCATGACAAGAATGGATAGGAAGCTATAGCAGCTTGAGAATGGCCAGGAAGTTCTATTTCTGGAATTACTTCTATATATCTTTCTTTGGCGTATTTTACAATTTCTCTAATTTCTTTTTTGGTATAAAATCCGCCATATTTTCCAGTTGAATCTTCTCTCCAAGATCCCACAGTATTTAATTTAGGATATTTATCAATTTCTATTCTCCAACCTTGGTCTTCTGTTAAGTGCCAATGTAAAACATTCATTTTGTAGAGAGACAATAGGTCTATGTATTTTTTTATTGTTTTAACAGAGAAGAAATGCCTGCAACAGTCCATAAGAAATCCCCTGTGCTCAAAAGAGTTTTCGTCTTTTATTTCCAAACAGGGTAGTCTTATAGAACTTGAAATACTATTGTTATTCAATGCTATTAACTGAAATAGAGTCTGTAAGCCATAAAAAACTCCTTTTTTCCCACCTCTAACTACTATAAAATCTTGGCCTATTGACAATTCATAATAGGGAGAGTCTTCATTAATAGTTTCATCAATTTTAATTTCGAAATTCTTAGAACTTGTAGATTTTGAGAAAATTGTCTTTTTAGGGTAATAGTTCTCTAGTTGCTCTTTAAACAACTTAAATTCTCTACTCTTAAAATCATTATTAAAATTTAAAAACTTTGCTTCAAAGAAATTCTCTTTTACCTCCACAACAGTGGGCATTGGAATAATAGATGTTTTGGGATTAAATGAATTTTTATTGGAAGATGGTTGACATCCGAGTAGAAATAAAACGGCAGCAATTAAATACCATTTATTCCTCCCATTCAAGATCGTATTTACTGTCAAAAAGTTTTGATTCTTGCGCATCTTGATATGCATAATTAAAACCTGAATATAAGCTATATGATCCAATTTCTCCCTTTTTATTCATTGCAATAAATCCAACTTGTAAGTCTTTTAAGTCTTTATTAGATTTTTTGATTCTTTGAATAGCAATTTTGCAAGCTTCTTGTGGACTTGATCCATTTCTCATTAATTCTACAATAGCATGACTCCCACAGATTTTAATTATTGCTTCTCCCATTCCTGTTGCACAAGCTGCACCAACTTCGTTGTCAGAATAAATCCCTGCACCAATAATCGGGGAATCACCAACTCTTCCCGCTAATTTATATGCCCATCCACTAGTAGTACATCCTGTAGATAAATTTCCTTTTCCATCCAAAGCTATCATTGCGATAGTATCGTGATTTTCATGATTAATTGCTGGAAGAACATTTTTATTTTCTTTCTTCCATTCTTCCCATTTTTGTTTTGAGCTTTGTGTAATTAGTTCTTTGTGTTTAAAGTTTTTCTTTATTGCAAAATCATAGGCACCTTTACCACTAAGCATAACATGCGGAGTATCTTCCATAACTTTTCTAGCTACTGAAATTGGATTTTCAATATTTTTCAAATAGCTAACAGATCCACAATTAAATTCATGGTCCATTATACAGGCATCTAATGTTACTTCTCCATTAGCATCTGGCAATCCACCAATTCCAACACTAGTATTTTCTATATCAGATTCGGTTATATTTAAACCTTTTTCAATAGCATCTATTCCCAATCCGTTATTTTCTAATATTCTAAAAGCAACTTTATTTGCTTTTAGACCAGAATTCCAAGTTGAAATAACTTTTATATTATTTGTAGCAACTGGATAAACTATTGGTTTTTTATCAGAGCTGTCTTTAGTTTTACACCCATCTAGAATAATTGCTGTAGTTCCTAAACTACTTAATTTCACAAAATCTCTCCTTTTCATTTCCTTAAATTAAGATAGATTTTAATTCAATTTATTTATTCTTTAAAATACGTAGTTTTTCGGTGTTGGTTAGGTTAGTGAATTATCAGTTTCATTTGGGAAAATTACCGATGGTTCAAATATTTTAGCATCTTCAAAATCCATAGTTGCATATGAAATTATTATTACAATATCTCCTTTAGCTACTTTTCTTGCTGCAGGTCCATTTAGTGTAATTTCACCACTTGCTTTTTTGCCTGGAATTACATAAGTCTCAATACGTTCCCCATTGTTAATATTAACTACTTGCACTTTTTCACCAGCAATTATATTAGATGCTTCCATGAGATTTCTGTCAATAGTAATACTGCCTATATAGTCTAGTTCAGCACCTGTAACTTTTACTCGATGTATTTTGGATTTGAGAATTTGAATTTGCATATGCAAATATAAATTTTATAATTCTCATTTTTTTATTTTTAACTAAAAATTATAGTCTTTATAATCTCTGTTGAATTCCTCATTTTTAATTAATTTTTTAAGGTCTAGTTTTGTATAAATATATTTTTCATAAAGTCCTTTTTCGTCATAAACTAATTGATATATTGGAAAGTAGTTTTCTAAATCAACATATAGAACCAACATCTTGAAATAATGATTGGTTATTTTAATTTCTTGATTCTCTAAAAGTTTCTTAGAAATATCTAAACCTGGGTTGAGTTCTTTTATTTTTGCAATATTGATTAATTTATTTTCACATATTTCAAATAATGTTTCCCCATTTTTTGCGTAATAATTTATTGTTTGGTAATCTCCATGCTCAATTCTTATTTTATAACATTTTTTGTCATTCCAGCTAAAAATTCCTTCGTATTTAATTTTTTTTAAAAATTTGTCCTGAAAATTTTCTATATCAAAGTTTAATATTTTAGAAATTTTACCAAAGCCAGCTTCATGTATGTAGTGGTGTCCACCAGAAAGTAAAATACTGTTTTCATAACTTAAGGATAAACTTACATATGGGAAAGTGTTTGTATTTAATAATACTTTATTGTTATTTTCTCCCTCTACATATAATATTTCAGCTCCTTTTTTTGGCTTTTCATTCTTTACATAAATTTTGAATGGATTGTTGCTCATCTTAGCGTAAAATTTTCCTTCGACAAATTCATTCTTTTGGTTTCTTTCACTTCGAAACATTTCAAACTCTAATTGATTATGTGCATCTATAGAGTCAATAACCTTTGTTATTATCTCTCTTTTTAATGAATTGTTTTGTGAAAAAAGTGAAGAGCTAATAAAAATATAGGTTACTAATATTATGGATTTATTTATTTTAAACTTCATGAATAAAGTAGCTGCTTTTGAATCTTACTTGCTTTCCATAAACACCATTTTTTGCCCTTTTACCTGCGCTTACCACCATTGAAATTTCTGCAGGGCTTTTCAAATTTAGTAGTTTCTTAATTCTTTTAGAATCGATTCCTTCCATTGGACAACTATCGTACCCATAAGCTCTTAACGACAGCATGAAATTTTCACAAGCTAATGCTGTTGATTTATGCGCCCAGACTGACATTCCTTTTTTATTGTAGGGTTCTCTAGGTGTTGGTTTTTTTATTCCACGAATTTCCATGGCTATTTTTTTTAAATATCCCCTTATTGAAAATAGCCCTTGTTGGTAAGCCAGTGGAACTATCCGTCCATAATATTTTTTGACTGATTTGGGTGCTTTTTCGCCCATTTCTGCTATTAATTCTAACATTCTTCTCTGATTGACTTTCCAGTTATCTGGTCTTGCGACAGCTACTACCAATTCCTGTGCTGTTGCTGCCGCTGGTTGCCCCAAGCAATAGGAAACCAATTTTTGTTTTTTTTCTTGCGATCTTACCCAGTAAAACTCCCATGGTTGTAAATTGGATGAATTGGGAGCCAATAACGCCAATTCTAAACAAGCTTTCATATCTTTTTCTAAAACAGGTTCATCGTTGTAATTCCTTACACTTCTTCTGCTTTTTATTGTTTTTATAAAATCTTCTTTTTTTATTTCTTTTGCTTTTTCTGAATAGCTATTTTTTGTTTCGAAGAGTTCGTTTAGTATTGGTTTTTTATTTTTAACCATTATTTTTTTTTCCAATGTACTAATTACATATTTATTTATTCCGTTATTTAGAACTTAAATACTTTATGTTCTTCTTTTATATATTCATAAATAATTAAATTAGTTTTAAATATTATTTATGGATTTTCTTGTACCAATACTTATTTTACTTTTAGCAGCCTTTGTTTTTTTTAGAACCAGAAAAAGTGACGATACTAGTTCTTCAGAAGAATCTCTTGAAACTGAGCGAAATAAAATCTCAGAGCTAGAGCAAAAACTAGCTGCAAAAGAAGTGGAGATAAACAATCATCAAAAAAATATTGAAATTGCCAATGCCAAAATCAATTCTTTGGAACAGCTTAAGATAGAAAAAACTCAAATACAAGAGAGGCTAAAGCTAATTGAAATCGAAAGGAATAATCTGAAAAATGCGAATACCATACTCATTCAAGAAGAAGAAAATAGAAATATAACTCTTAGAAAATCTATTGAATCTACTAACACTCTACAAGAAAGTCTTGAAAATGAAAAACAAAGAATCAATGACGACAGGGTGAAAGAAGCACAGCAAGAACTAGAAAGTCAGAAACAAACTTGGCGAGAACACGAAAAAGATGTTGAAAACCATTTGCAATTAATATGTAATAACCATATTATTAAATACATAAGTCAGGAAGATTTTCCTCATTCAAGAAATAAGCCAGATAATGCCATTGAAATAATGGATCAACTTATTGTTTTTGATGCAAAAAGTCCTGCCAATGACGATTTAAATAATTTTCCAAAGTATATTAAATTACAAACAGAAAGTTTAAAGAAATATGCCAAGCATCAGGATGTAAAAAAAGATTTATTTCTTGTAATTCCATCCAACACACTACATGTTATTAAACAATTCACTTATAATATTGGTGATTACAACGTGTTTATAATAACTAAAGACTCTTTAGAGCCTATTATTTTAAGTTTGAAGAAAATAGAAGAGTACGAATTTGTAGATAAATTAAGTCCTGAAGAACGAGATAATGTTTGTAGAATTATAGGAAAATTTGCCCACACCACCAAAAGAAGAATTCAGATAGATCAATTTTTTGCCGAAGAGTTTTTACAAACCTTACAAAAAGCAGGAGCTCAATTGCCTAGAGAAATGTTGGAAAGTGTTATTGATTTTGAAAAAGCGGAAAGATTAAATCCGCCTATGGAAAAAAGGAATAAGCAAATACTAACCAAAGATTTGCAAGAAAAGTCCACTCAAATAAAAAAAGAAATCCAAATAAGAGAGATACCTGAAATTCAAGCAAATATTGAATTTATTGATGAAGCTAATAATGACTAGCCGAAAAGAAAAATAATCTTAATTGTGAAAAAAATTAAATGAACTAATTCATTTTTTTCAGAATAATAAAAGAAATTTACTTCCAACTTAATAAAGTACTTTTTTTTGAGGAAATTAAAACGCATACATGCTAGTAAAGAATTAAGTTTCTACTCTATAGAAGGAAAGGTTTTAGATATTCCTTTTTATGAATCTAATGTTTCGGCTGGTTTCCCTTCTCCAGCTGAAGATTTTATGGATTTAGATTTGAATTTACAAGAGTATTTAGTCCAGCATCCTTCTGCTACTTTTTGTGTTAAGGTTACAGGCGATTCTATGCAAAATGCAGGTATTTTTAGTGGTGATGTAATGGTGGTAGACCGAGCTCTAGAACCAAAGAACAAAACCATAGTTTTGGCAGTGCTTGACGGAGAATTTACTGTTAAGAGGATTCATAAAAAGGGAGACTCGCTGTACTTGAATCCAGAAAATGAAAATTTTAAACCTATTGAAATTACCGAAGAAATAGACTTTAAAGTTTGGGGAGTAGTAACACACATTATACATAAAGTATGATAGCTTTAGTAGATTGTAATAATTTTTATGCTTCTTGTGAGCGTGTCTTTCAGCCGAAATTAGAAAATAAGCCTATAGTAGTTTTATCTAATAACGATGGATGTGTTATTGCTAGAAGCAACGAAGCCAAGGCTTTGGGTATAAAAATGGGAGCTCCAGCTTTTAAAATGAAGCCTATTTTTGACTACCATAATGTTCATGTGTTTTCTTCTAATTTTGCTTTGTATGGGGATTTGTCTAACAGAGTAATGCAAATACTTTCTCAAGAATCTCCAGCAATTGAAATATATTCTATAGACGAAGCTTTTTTAGATTTAAAGGGAGTGAAAAAATTAAATAAATTTTCTATTGACTTAAGAAAAAAAGTAGGGCAGTGGACAGGAATCCCTGTTTCTATAGGGATCGCACCTACTAAGACTTTGGCCAAGGTAGCTAATCGAATGGCTAAAAAGTATAAGAAAGATGGTGTTTTTTTAATGAAAGAACCTGCTACGATAACTCGTATTCTTAAGCATGTTGCGGTAGATGAACTTTGGGGAGTAGGAAGAAAATATTCCAAGTTTTTATCCCAAAGAGGATTTCAAACTGCTTATGACCTAGTAAATGCAAGTGAATCTTGGATTAGAAACAACATGACAGTAAATGGTCTTAGAATGATTAAAGAGCTAAAGGGAATTCCTTGCCTTGCTTTGGAATATGAAACCCAAAGAAAAAAAAATATCTGCACCTCAAGGTCATTTGGAATGGACGTAAAGACACTTCAAGAATTAGAAGAAGCGATAGCTTCCTATGCATCCACATGCGCGATGAAGTTAAGAAAAGAAAAAAGTCTTACTTCCTCCATATTAGTATTTGTCAAAACCAATCCTTTTAAGGAATTAAATAGCCAACACAGCCCTTGTCAAAAAGTTGTTTTAGATGTTCCTACCAACGATAGTATGGAAATTACTAGCCAAGCTCTATCAGTGCTGAAAAGGATTTATAAAGATGGATTTAATTATAAAAAAGCAGGGGTTATTGTTGGAGATATTGTTTCGGAGGAATCTAGACAGTTGAGTTTATTTCATACACAGGATATTTTTAAAACAAAAAATATAATGAATGCCATGGATGATATAAACCGAAAAATGGGTAGAGATAAGGTTAGATTGGCTGTCCAAGGTTTTGATAGGAAATGGCGATTAAAACAGGAGAAGTTATCGCCTTGCTACACTACTAGGTTTGACGATGTTTTAGAAGTTAAAATTTGAAATTAATTATTAAATAGCTCAATATTTCCTTTGTAAATAGCCGCATTAGATACAGGCTTAGTTAAAGGTTGTATCTGTAGAATAAAATTATAGCTACCTGTTTTTGCTTTAAGACCAGAAGGCAACCTTCCATCCCAACCTCTTCCGGAAAAGTCACTAAAAATTTCCTGTCCCCACCTATTGAAGATTTGCATGGAAATAAATTCATAAGAGGTACCTGAAACCATAAAAATATCGTTTAAACCATCTTGATTAGGAGTTAATACATTAGGAATAACTATAGAAAAAGGCTCTCTTGGACAAAATTCTGTATCGATTAAAAAACTATAAATTCCTGTACAATTATTGGAGTCAGTTCCCGAAACGAAATATTGTCCTGCTAGTGGAGAAATAAATGGTATACTGTCTTGAATATTATTATTCCATAAAAAGTAGTCTGCACCAATACCATAAATTAAAATAGTATCGTCTTCACAGACAGTGGTATCGCTAAAATTACTGGAAACGTTGGGAGTTGGTAAGAAATTTAAATTTATATTAACAGAGGAATCACAACCATTTTGTGCAGTGAAAATATGTTGACCGATAGGGTTAGATATATTATAAATTTGAGAGTTGTAAATCACGGAATCGTTGCCACAAATTAAAGTATCCAAGTTGTAGAAAATATCGGGCAATTCGGTAATGGTAATGTTAACAATAGAATCGCATCCGTTTATGGAGTTAAGAACCTCCAATCCGTTTGGATTATTTCCATTGTAGGTATTGTTGTTAATTATAATAGATGAACCATAACATATAACAGTATCTAAATTCACATTGTAAGTACTACTTCCAGGGTTGATAGTAATAGAAAAATTGGTATCACAGTTTAAAATATTTAAATCATAAATACTTAGATTGTAATTGCCATCTTTTAAACTATTTATGATGAAATTATTTGCAGCAATAGCGCTAAAAATGGTTGTCCCATTGGTATCAATATTGTATAAACTTGTTCCTATTAAGTCAATAAAAATCTCCCCATCATTCTCACCTTCACAACTCTCAGAATTTGTAGTAGTTGAGATATTTAAATCACAGGACTGGCAAGTGAAAGAAGCTACAAATTGACCAGTTTCATTACCATTTCCATTAATAAAAATATAATATGTAACTCCGTTAACTGTCAAAAATGAATATTCAGAAGTATTGCCTATACCACTATTGTCATCGCATCCCACTACAATTAAGCTGTCGCATGTGCCTTGGTAAACGTGAATTTGTGTATCAAAATTTGTTTCAGAATTTGAAGTAGAAGTGGTAAGAGTAGAACCATCTCCAGTAAACTCATACCAAACTCCTTTTCCAGGAATTAGGTTAGAACAAGTTGGTGGAGTATTGCTATTGCTAGAAAGTATGTTGTTAGAGGAATCTACGAATCCACAACTTACCGTTTGAGCATTTCCGCAAGAGTCATTATTTAGATTGGTTGCTATGCCTGATTGAGCAAGCCAATAATAATCGCATAAGTCTCCAGAATACCCATCTATATAAATATAATAGTCTTGTCCAATATTGAGTGGATTGGGAGAAGTAGAGGCATCTGGAATGGTAAAAGTTCCAGTACTTTGAAAGACTCCAGCTGGATTATAACATGCTAGTTCCACCATTTGGTCCTCATTATTACAGTTTCCCTCTAGAATTGCAAATTGAACTCCTTGATCACATCCATTTATAGGATCATAAATTATATTCCAATCCAAAACAATAGTATCGTCGGCTGCTGTAAAAACCAACCATGAATCGTTATTTGAATTGCCACAGAAATTATCTGGCCCGTTAGTGTTTCCACCTGTTGAAACAGAATATCCACAATTGGTTGACCCATAAAAAGGGTCCAAAAGATTTAAGCTGGGTGCATTGCATGGCAAATCGCTAGGTGCTGAAATATTAGTGCATGGATTACAAATTGAAAACCCTTGAGAACTATAGCAAGTAGAATCAGTAAAATCAGAGATTACTATAGTAGATAACCCAGATAAACCAATGAGCGAATAGGTGCCGTTTTGAACATTGCTAAAATATACACTATCACTAACAGAAATACTCACAGAGGAGCTACTTCCTGTTGATGATAAGTTAATAGTAACATCATAAGTAGAATCGGGTTGGCATATTTTATTATATGTTGCAACTGGAGGACTACAAATACTTATTGGCGATCTAAAAATCATTACTTCAGTTGCAATGGAGTTTGAAGCACAGTTCTGATCATTAATATGAAGATGTACTTCTCCGCTAAAGGTGGCGGTCCAATTTATATAAGATTGATTTCCACATCCTATATAATCGTCGTTAAAATCTATGAGAGAGCCTGTTTGATCTCTCAAAGTTAGTTCTGTATCGTAACTAGCTTGAACATTTCCATAGGTTGCACACGTGGAAAACTGATAATTTTCACCTGAAATTACTCCAATTTTTATGATTTCTCCTGCCCAATTATTGGCAGTTGCTGACCACCACTGATTTAATATTGGAGTTTGTACTGTAGATGGAAAAAAGTTAGTTCCATTATTGCATTGGGAATAATGGAATATAGGAACAGTTGTAATAATTATTGCAATTAAAAAATTTCTAATAGTATTTATAGAAACTTCTCTCATAAATCGAATACTTTCTCAATGTTATAATATTTATCAAACCATTTCTCTTTAAAAATTAAGAATTCATTTTGTTTGTCTTGACTTTCAGTATTAAACTCGTTTACATATTTTAGGATTGGTTCGTATTGATTTGCAGTAAGAATTATATATTTTTTGGTGTAAATACTTAGAAATTTGCTTTTTATTTCAGGGATTGAGTCTATATATTTTTCAATTTTTCTAGTTGCTTCAATAGTTGTTTCTGGGTAAACAAGTCGTATATTTTTTTGTTGAACTAAATTTTGGCTTACGGCTGTGTTAATTACCAAAAAATAAAATATAAATAATAGAGCTTTCATTGTGTTAATTGTCTTGGCTTAATCTTATAATTTATAAAAATAAATGTTATTTATTGATTTTCAGATAAATTTTAAGGGTAAAATCTATTGTTGAAAATTATTTTAAAAACTTCTGAAAATAATTGGACAGAAGTTAAAAGTTTCTAATTATTTTAGAATTAAATATTAAAAAATGGAAGCAACTTCAAACCTAAATAATGAAATAGAATCTTTAAAGTCTAAACTAACTGGCAACATGTTGGAAGATATGGAAATAAGAGATCAAATCCATAATTTAGAAATGAAGAAAAATGGTGTTAAGCCCGAAGACTCCCATTTTGATTGTATAGGTTGTGGTTCTTAAACTACCCTTTCCAACATCAATATTTTTTATTTAATTATCTACAATTTAAAGCAAAAATAGTGCATAAAAACTGCATTTGAAGCCCTTTTAAGTTGAATCCATTAATCTTTTTTTTTAATGATTTGTTCTAAAATTTTTCGTTTTTGAACTTTTTGCAACATTTTTTGGCCTTTTTTCGATACAACTATATGTTTTTTAATTTTTAAGTTTAATGAGAAATTAGAGGTTTTTTTGTTTACTGGGTTACGGCACAATTTAACCTAGGCTTTCTGAACTCCCATTGTTATATAGTCTGCCCCTAACTCTTTTATTTTTTACAGTAAATAGAATTCACAGTCTCCAACGAAAATGGGTAATTATACCATATAGAATCTGATAATGCTGTAAATTTTTTCTTATATTAAGGATTTAAATTTTAAAAAAGAATTTATGGAATGGTATATTAAAGTATTAAGACAATTTTCAGATTTTAAAACAAGAGCTAGAAGAAAAGAATACTGGATGTTTACTTTATTTTCAGTTATTATTAGCGGAATACTAACTTTAATTGATACTAATTTAGGAACAGAGGTTAATACAGGAACTGGATTGTTTGGTGGAATTTATTCGCTCTTAATTTTGGTTCCTAGCCTTGCTGTTGGTGTAAGAAGACTACACGATGTTGGAAAAAGTGGATGGATGTTGTTAGTAGCTTTAATTCCCTTAATAGGAGCTATTTGGTTGCTGATTCTTTTTTGTAAAGACAGTCAGCCACAAGAAAATAAGTGGGGGGCTAACCCAAAAGAAATTTAAACACTAGGATTAATTTATATCTAACCTCCCTTTGCTTTCTTAACTAAGTCAACTTTGTTGTTGACTAATAATTTAATTTTTTGTAATTTTTTTGTAGTGGTTACTTTCCAATACAAAAATTAGCAAAAATATTTCCTAATAATTCATCACTAGAAATATCGCCTGTAATCGTTCCAATATAATATAAAACCTGTCTAATATCCATAGCAATTAAGTCTCCAGGTATATTTTCTAAAAGTCCTTTTTCTACTTTAATCAATTCATTAAAAGCTAGTTCTAAAGCTTCAAAATGTCGCATATTACTAATTATTACACTTTCGTTATGGACATTATTTCTCTCAAATAGTTCAAAAATACTTTCCTTTATTTTCAATGTAATTGGAGTAGTCTTTAAAGAAACTGTTAAGTGGTCTTTTGGAATATCTTTAGAACTTTTTACCAAGTCTATCTTATTGGCAATAACCAAACAAGGAACTTTATTTTCAACATATTTCCTTAAATCTTCAACGACCTCTTTCTGAGTAGTTAAAAAGCTGTCATATATATAAATAACCAAAGACGACTGGTTGATTTTTTCTAAGGTTTTGGCAACTCCAATTTTTTCAACTTCATCTTCTGTATTTCTAATACCAGCTGTATCTACAAGTCTAAAGTCTATGCCATTTATAGTAATTATTTCTTCTATAGTATCTCTTGTAGTTCCAGCAATGGAGGAAACAATAGCTCTATTTTCATTTAGAATATTGTTAAGTAAAGTAGATTTTCCTGCATTGGGTCTACCAGCAATTACTGTACTAACTCCATTTTTAATAGCATTTCCATACTGGAAAGATTTCTTTAGTTGGTCTATATGAGTTATTAAATCCTGAATTAATTGATTTAAATGCGTTCTGTCTGCAAACTCAACATCTTCTTCTGAAAAATCTAGTTCTAGTTCAATAAGCGAAGCAAATTCAATTAGTTTATTTCTTAAAATCTTTAGCTCAGAGGAAATCCCTCCTTTTAATTGTTTTATGGCAATTTCGTGAGCAGCACTAGACTTAGAATTGATTAAATCTGCAATTGCTTCAGTCTGGCTTAAATCTAATTTGCCATTTAAAAAAGCACGTTTAGAAAATTCTCCTGGTAAAGCCAGTCTTGCACCATTATTAATTAATAATTCAATTATTTTTTGTTGTATAAATGTAGATCCATGACAATTTATTTCAACCGTATTTTCGCCTGTAAACGAATGAGGATTTTTAAATACAGTAACTATTACATCATCTATTATTTGCTTTTTTTCTAAAATTTTCCCGTAAAGAACCTGGTAACCACTATTTTCTTTAAGTGATTTAGAAAATATTTTTTCTACTATGGAAAAAGATTCAGGTCCAGAAATTCGGATTAATGAAACTCCTCCAATTCCTGGTGGACTTGAAATAGCACAAATACTTTCAGATTTATACGAATCGTTACTCATTGTACAAATATATGTAGCTTTTTATCGTATTTTATATATAAACCACTAATTTTAAAATATGAAAGCATTCTTGTCTTTAATCTCTTTTTTTCTGTGTTGTTTTATTCATAGTCAAGAGGAGCCTAAGTTTAGTGTCAGAGGAGGGCAAAAGACTAGAGACCTTGGATATGTTTCTAAACGAAAAGCCTTGGATTGTAACAAAGACTTGGAGTGGTCTCCAGGATCTACTATTGTCTTTCACAAAAAGTCTGGTAAACCATATACTGGTACTTGTGTATCTTATTACGATAATAGAAAACTAGAAAGAAAAACAAACTTTATTTTAGGAAAGGAAAATGGCGAATGCTTTACCTACTATAAAAGCGGAGAGGTCAAAGTAAAATCTATTTATGTAGAAGGTATAGAAAATGGAACTTGGGGATATTGGTATGAAAATGGTCAAGTAGCTTGGGGAAATACCTATGATATGGGAAGCCGAGAAGGACAATGGCTGTATTTTCATGAAAATGGCAAACCTTCCAAATCATTATCCTATAAAGACAATTTGTTAGATGGGACTCAAAGCTATTATTACGACGATGGCAAACCAAAGAAAATCATTAACTACAAAGAAGGAAAGTTCCATGGTTCATACACTACTTTTTATCCAGACAGCGTTCTTAAATTATCCAAATTTTACAAAAATGGTGTTGTCGATGGTGACGATTTATACTTTCATGAAAATGGTCAAAAATCTTATGAGAAACATTGGGATGAGGGTGTACAAACTGGTAGATGGGAGTATTATTATAAAAATGGTCAATTAAAAAAAATAGGAGAATGGAAAGAAGGTCTTAAAGATGGAAAGTGGGAACATTATCTTGAAAATGGCAATAAAACTGATTTTGGCTTATTTAGTAAAGGAAATTTATGGATGGTTTTAGAATACGATAGATTTGGAGTTGTTAAAGACCACGAAGAAGAAATTAAATTTAATGAGATGCTTAAAAACAAGTCATCTATTGAAGCAAGTCAGTCAAGAAAGGGAAGAAGAAAACTAAGAAAAGAAAAAAAACTAAAAAAGAATAAACAAGAAGGTGAGAAAGTTGAAGATGGAAAATAAGGTAAATAAGCTCCCTTTAATGGAATTGTTTAATACTTTACAGGGAGAAGGATTTCACACAGGAAAACCTGCTACTTTTATTCGTTTGGCTGGTTGTGATGTAGGTTGTTTTTGGTGTGATGTAAAAGAAAGTTGGGATTCGGATTTGCATCCGAGTATTTCTGTAGAAAATATTGTAAGCCAAGCTCTAAATTTTAAAGCAAAGTTTGCTGTTATAACTGGTGGAGAACCTACCTTACATAATATAAATGGTTTGGTAGATCAGCTCAAAGAAAAAAACTTTTATACCGCTATTGAAACAGCAGGAACCAATCCGCTACCCAATAATATTGATTGGGTTTGTTTTAGTCCCAAAAAATTTAAAGATCCAATTCCTCAAATCTATCAATTTGCAGATGAACTTAAAGTAATTATTTTTCAAAAAAGTGATTTGAACTGGGCTCTAGAACATGAACAAAAAATAACAAATAAAAATTGCAATTTGTATATTCAACCAGAATGGTCAAAAAAAGATAAGAACCTTCCATTTATTCTTGAATTTCTTGAAGAAAATCCTAGGTGGAGATTATCGATACAGTCCCATAAATATTTAAATATATCCTAGATTATGAACAGGTTAATATTATTTGTTATTTCATTTTTTTTATTGAATTCCTATTCTAGTCAAAGTGCACTTTATTCTTCATACAATAAGAAAGCAATTAAGCTTTACGAAAAAGCAATAGAATGTTATCAAGATATTAGTCCTTTAAATGGAAGAGGAAATCTAAAAGGAGCAGAAGAATATCTTCTAAAATCCTTAGCCAAAGATTCTACATTTTCAGAAGCATATATATTATTGTCACAAGTTAAAGTGAAAATGGGGGATATTACCTCTGCTATTTTTTACAAAGAAAAAATGATGACTTTAAATCCAATAATTCCTTTAGTGGAATATTTTTATTTAGCAGGAATGCATATGGCCATAGGTAGTTATGAAAAATGTCTTAAAAATGCTGTGAGATATAAGAATTCTCCATTGGCTGATCAAAGATATATTGGAAGAATTGAAAAAATGATTGAGAATTGTGAATTTGCAATAGAAGCTATTAAAAATCCAGTAGATTTTGACCCTGTAAATTTAGGAAGCTCCATAAATTCAGAATTACCAGAATATTTTCCGTCAATTACTGCTGATGATTCTACTTTTTTATTTACAAGAAGAGTAAATGATTTGTCTGCATTAGGAGGAAGACAAGAAGAAATTTTTGTTTCTAAGAAAACACCAAATAATAATTGGTCTAATAGTTCTTTAGTTAGCAATGCCATAAATAGCAAGTATAATGAAGGTGCTCCAACTTTCAGTCCAGACGGTCAATATATTATTTTTGTTGGATGTGAAACAGGTGCGAAAGGAGACTACGAATATGGAGATGATAGAAAAGGGTATGGAAGTTGTGATTTATTTTACAGCCAAAATAATGGGACAAATTGGTCTAAACCAGTTAATCTAGGATCAAATATTAATTCCAAGCATTGGGAAACCCAACCATCTTTTTCATCCGATGGTAAGACTCTTTATTTCATAAGAGGCATGACTTACGACCGACAAAGAAGAAATCCCGATAATCAAGATATTTACGTAACTACCATTACTGAGGACGGACAATGGTCTAAACCAGAAAAGTTACCTCCAAATATTAATTCGCCACATCGTGAGGAATCTGTACAAATTCATCCTGATGGCAAAACTCTATATTTTTCAAGTAATGGTCATCCTGGAATGGGAGGAATGGATTTATATATGTCAAGAAAATTAGATGATAATACTTGGTCTGATCCTATAAATTTAGGTTATCCACTCAATACTTATAAAAATGATATTTCTATCTTAATTTCTCCAAAAGGGGATAAGGGTTATTTATCGTCAGATAGAGAAGGTGGTTATGGAGATTTGGATTTATATAGTTTTAACGTTGACAAAAACTTTAAACCCCTTCCGATTACATTTATAAAGGGAAAAATAATAGATGCAGAAAGTAAATTACCATTATTTGCTTTTTTTCAATTAACAGATCTTAAAAAAGGAAATATAATTTCTCAAATGCAATCCAAACTTGGAAATGGTGAATTTTTAATTACTGTACCAAAAAATATTGATTTTGCTCTACATGCTGAGAAAGAAGGTTATATGTTTTATTCTAGAAATATTTATAGAGATAATTTGAGTCTTTCAAAGGATGGCTTTTTAATAATTGAATTAGAAAAAGTAAAACCAGGAACTTTTATTTTAGAAAATATTTTCTTTGAAAAGAGTAAGTCTAGTCTAAAAAAATCTTCTTTAGTCGAGCTTAATAAAGTTTTAAAATTAATGCAAATTAATCCAGATTTAAAGATTCAAATAAGTGGTCATACCGATAGTGATGGCGACGATGATTTTAACTTAGAATTATCTATTAATAGAGCAAAATCCGTAGTAAATTGGTTGATAGAAAATAATATTGACCAAAATCGACTTTCATTTAAAGGTTATGGAGAAACAAGACCTTTAGAAGAAAATAATTCTATTGCCAATAAAGCCAAGAATAGAAGAACTGAACTTACTATTATTGAATAATGTTAAATTTATCTATTAAATGGTTTTAGACTTTATTAAAAATACAATTAAAAAAACTTTTCCCATTACTCATAACATGCGTTATGATGTACAGACATTTAAAATAATGAAAATTGTGTTGGAAAATGAATCAACTTTTATAGATGTTGGCTGTCACAAGGGCGAAGTAATGGACCAAGCTTTAAAGCTTTCTCCAAACGGAAGACATTTTGCATACGAACCTATACCATATCTATACGAAGAATTAAAAGTTAAATACAAAGATAACTGTGTTGTAAAAAACTATGCTATATCAGATAATTCGGGAAATTCTAATTTTCATCATGTAGTTTCCAATCCTGCATATAGTGGTATAAAAAAGAGATCTTATCCTAAAGAAGAAAAGATAAGTAAGATTAAAATTAAGACCACAACATTAGACGTTCAGCTAATCAATGAGAACAGAGTTGACCTAATAAAAATAGATGTTGAAGGTGGAGAGTTTGGTGTGTTAAAAGGGGCAGAAAAAGTTATAGAAAAATTTCATCCTGTTATTATTTTTGAGCACGGACTAGGAGCTTCTGAATACTACAACACAAGTTCAGAAGATATTTTTGATTTTTTTAAAAATTCCAAATATTCTCTTTTCACTTTAAAAGGATTTATTAGTGAATCAACCCCTTTGTCAAAAGACAAATTCAATGATCTTTACCATAGAAATAAAGAATATTACTTTCTTGCTATGTTTAAAGTTTGAATATCTTAAAATACTCTTTATTTAAATCTTGCTTTACTTCAACTAGATAAATTCCAGTTTTAATATTTTCTAAACTGTGTTTGTAACTGTTGTAAATATATTTTTCAACTAATTCCCCACTTAAATTAAATATTGAAATTTCACTTCCGAATTTAATATTTTTAAATTCTATAAAATCTTTGGTAGGGTTGGGGTAAACCTCACCACTATTAATATTTATTTCAATATTGCTAAGTAATAAGTTGTTGCCATAATTACTGTCCCATAAGCCATTATTGGTTTTGGATATGAAAATATCTGTAACTCCATTATTGGTTTCTAGAGTATTGCCAATTGCTACAAACCCATTGCTATATTGAAGGGTGTCTAAACCTTTTACAACATCATTTATATTTCCATTAATATTGGAAGTACCTCCCTGAACCCATTGGTTATTTAATTCAGCATAATAAATCTTATTATTTGAAAATTGGTGAATATTTGAAATTAGATAATAGTTGTTGGAACTAGGTTTCTTAATTACCTCTACGCAGGATTGTTCGTCCTCTGAGTAATAATTGAAATTTGCATAAAAAAGCTGATTTCCTGCAGTATCTATCCCCCCAACTAAATAATAAGTTCTGGGTATAATATTGGTTGGCTGCAATGGGTGAACACTTCCACAAAAAATAATTTGATTGTTTATTTTGGTGATTGACTTTCCATTACTTAGTATGCTGTCACTGTAAAAATTCCATAAAGTATCTCCATTTTCTTTGAAGCTAGTAATCCATAAGGTAGGTTCAAGATTATAGTTGTAACTACTTCCAATACAAAACAATTTGCCATCGTCAGATTGAACAATATCTACCAACTTGTCTTCCAAGTTACCACCATATGTTTTCATCCATAGCGAGTCTCCAAGAGAATTAATTTTAAGAACAAACCCATCTCCATTTACACTTCCATAATTGTAGGTCTGTCCAACCACATAAAAATTATTAGGATCGACTGCAGATTTAATTATTTTATTCCCGAAATCCCAATCTGCACCGCCATATCTCTTAGACCATTCTAAATCCCCATTTTTATCCATCTTAACAATAAAAACATCATAATTTAAATTTTGACTATTGGAGTACCCACATGCTATAAATCCAGAGTCAGCAGTTTCAACTATACTTTTGCCATAATCAATATTTTGCCCACCAAATGTTTTGTGCCAAATTACTTCTCCAATATTGTTAGTTTTTATCACATATAAATCTGTTAACCCATTGCCATAACTTTCTGTAGCTCCGATTGCTGCAAATCCACTGTCTGCACAAGAAATTATATTTTCTCCATAGTCATTTCCATTTCCTCCATAAGATTGAAAGAAGGTACTTTGACCATTTGCATTAAAAAAACAAAGGATTAAAAAGAATATTGAAATATTTTTTTTCATCTTATTTTCCAATTCAAATTTAAAACTATTCCGAAAGATCTTCCCAAAGAAGGTATTAACCCTATGCAATTTTGAAGAACGATTTGAGCGTTAATTTTTTCAGTATGGTAGGAGGTGCTTATTCCCCACTGAAACTTATTGTATCCACCATAACTTAAATTAGATCCATAATTTAATTTCTTCTCATTTTTAAAATTAAATCCAAGGTAGGATTTTGGTAAATATTGTGAATTGTTTCTATAAAATAAACCTGCAAATAGTTCTAAATTATTTATGGATTTTACAACATTGAATTTAACTTCAAATGGTGTTGTAGAGATAATTTTATTATCAGAATTATCTGGATGAAATGATGTAGAAATTTCACTACTGAAATTGGTAATATTTGTTATTTGATCAAATGAAAA
>CALKFX010000011.1 GCA_938084875.1 uncultured Flavobacteriales bacterium
CATGCTGTTCTTCAGAGTTCTGATCATCATACTCCTTGAGTGTAACTCCCAATGCATCTGCGACACAACCTTCGAAGCGATGTCGATTAATTACCCAAGGATTAGTTTCAGGCTGACCACTCAGATTCAAAAACCTCTAAAGTTTTTTCAGCTTTCTTAATGTTTTTTCTTGTGTTAGAACTTAAATTTTCGAACAAATTGGTTTCTTTTTTATGAATATCCTTTAGGAGATAAGTGTATTTAACAGAACTTCTAAACCCATTCCATACAAAGGGTAAAATATTTTGCATGCTGTGGTGGAATTTAATTACTGAAATATTTGCTTTGGGTAATTGGCTAATGAGAAAACTTAATGCCTCTTTTTCAAAGGAGAGCTTGGTATTGTTTTTTTGACCATCTGGATAAATTAGCCAAGGACCTAAATGTTGGGATAAAATTGGCAATCCTAAAAACTTAAAACCAATTTTATTTTTTTGATAATATGGAAGAACTCCAAATATTTCGTTAGATTTTTTATAAATAGCTACCTCCCAATTATTTTCTCCTGCTAAACAGTCCAACCACCATGGTTGATAAAATATAGGCAGCTGGTGATTTTCACAAAAAACCTGGTAATATTTTTTATCGTTATTCAAATAGTTTTATTAGCTAAAATTAGCTCCAGTATAATTTCTTTAATTCCTTAACGATGATCGAAATCAATTTTTTGTCAAACTGAAAATCAAAATCATTAGCAATTAGCATTCGAACATTATAAGACCCAAGTGCTAACCTTATAAAAGATTTATTATCGTACTTAACTGGCTGTCCAATTATTATTTTTTTAAACTCAAAAAAGTCATTTCTTTCTTTTGCACAAATTTCTAAATACAAGACTCTTAGTTCTTCATCGCTTAGCAAACTTCCATCGGGATGTTTTACATTAAAAGAAACAATAGATCTATTGGTAAATTGTTGGTCTGGCATTAATTCAAAATAACTGCTTTTAATTTGAAGTTGACTAACGATAAAAGCGTTCCACCTATCTACAGCTATGGTAACCATATCTTCTCCAAAAAAGGACAATAATTTCATTTCACTAATAGCAGCTTCCCATCTAAGTAAAGTTCCATAATTTTCATTATGTCTAAACTTACTTCTAAGTTTCGGATGATTTAAAGGAATATCAGATGTGCTAAATATTTTCAAGAAAGGTTCGATAGCAGAGTCTTGAATATTAACCAATTTAGAGCTTATACTTTTTGGAACTAGTAGAGCACCACAAAAAGGTGGAGACTGGTAAAATTTTGATCCCGTAAGCATGACCATGCAATTTAATCTAAGAAGATTATTTATTAGTTTTTGAGTAGTTCTCATTTGACAAACATCGATTACCCAAAAACAATTTTCATTTGCTCTAGGAATCATAGAAATATTATCTACTATACCAGATTTACTTCCAATAACTAAATTTGCAATTACCTGGTTAGTAGAACTTTTTTCATCTATTATATCTAGAATATCAGATTTGTGGTTCAAAATATTTCCTTGGTCATCTCTTGCAGAAAATGCCTGTTGGTCAATAATAATATCCTTATGAATAATGTCATTTTTAGAAACATTTTCTTCAAATTGATTGGTTCCAAAAAAATACTCCCCCTTAATGGCTGTATTAGACCCAGTGCCAAGTTCCTCAGGACAGGTTACAACACTAAATATTTTCTTATCAGGATTAATTATTCTAGAAAACATGATTGGAAAATAGCACAAGTCACTTCCCGATGGAGCATAAAAAATATCAAAGTCGTTTAAAGAATTAACATCTATTAATTTTTTAAGTTGCTTTTGTTGCTGGTTTAATAGCTTGTCATAATCTTCATTTTTTAGTTTTTTAAGCATGCTGTCTACTGCTTTTTTACTATCTACATTAAGATTTGACATGGTGCAAGAACCTCTGTTAAAAACAGACTCATAAATGAGTGGATTACCATGGTATTTATTAAGGCCATTATCTTTGAGTTTTATTCTCTCATCACCACCTTTGACTATATCGTAAATATCCATAAATTAAATAATTAAACAAATTACTGTATTTTAAATTAGAATAAATATTATTTTCAATACAATTTCTTAACCAATTTCAACATGTTTAGTTTTTAAATTTTTGAAAAAAAATCTATATTGGTTTAAATACTAAAGTAATTCATGAAAAAACTAATAAGTTGGGACGATTTTGAAAAGATAGATTTGAGAGTTGGAACAGTTATTAAAGCAGTTGAATTTAAAAAAGCAGTAAACCCCTCCTACTTAATCCAAGTTGATTTTGGAGAAATTGGGATAAAAAAAACTTCTGCTCAAATCACTAAAAATTACAAATTAAAAGACCTTATCGGAAAACAAATCGTAGGATTAGTTAATCTACCTAAAAAACAAATTGCAAATATTCAAAGTGAGTTCCTTATTCTTGGGGCAATAGATGGGAATTTAGAAAATGTTGTTATAATACAGCCTCAAACAATTACTAAAAATGGATCTATAATATGTTAATATTTTTAATAAATAAATCTAATATTTTTGATTTTATTGACCCTTATTGTTAATTTTACAATATGAAAAAAATTGGTATACTTACAAGTGGAGGAGATTGTGCAGGGCTAAATGCTGCTGTGAGGTCAATCTTTTACAGAGCAAATGACAAATACAATTTAGAAGTTTTTGGAATTTTAGAAGGCACAGTAGGTTTAATGAACAGACCTCTGTCCTATATAAAACTTGATTACAATACTTTTTCTGGCAACTTGTTAAGACAAGGTGGAACATTCTTAGGAACTACCAATAAAGGAAATCCATTTAAATTTCCCATGCCTGATGGTTCCTTTAAAGATAGAACCGATGAAATTATTGCTGGTTACAACGAACTTGAATTAGACGGACTCATTGTAATTGGTGGGGATGGAAGTATGAAAATTCTAAAAGATATAGCAGACAAAGGAAATATGAATATTGTAGCTATTCCTAAAACTATAGATAACGATGTTGGTGCTACAGAAAATTCAATTGGTTTTCATACTGCGGTTAATGAAGCTGCTAATGCTTTGGATAATTTACAATTTACTGCTGCTAGCCATAAAAGAACTATGATTTTGGAAGTTATGGGTAGAGATGCTGGTCATATTGCATTAAATGCTGGTATTGCTGGTGGTGCAGACGTTATTTTAATTCCTGAAATAAATTATTCTATTGATGGTATTATCAACAAGCTTAAAAAAATGAATAATTACGGAATAAATCACTCCCTAATTATCGTAGCTGAAGCTGTAAAGCAAGAAGACGGAAATAGCAGCATGGTAAAGTTTGCTGATGGAGAAGTTAGATTGGGTGGGATAGGAACCTATATAGCCCATAAAATAATGGAAAAATCTCCCGCAGAATGTAGAGTAACAACTCTTGGGCATGTACAGAGGGGTGCTCCTCCAACAACTCAAGACAGAATACTAGCAAGTGCATTTGGAGTTCATGCTGTTGATTTAATAGCTCAAAAGAAATTTGACAGAATGGTTGCTTGGAGCGATAGAAAAGTGGTAGATTTTCCAATTTTGAAAGGAATTGAAACTTATAAGAAAGTAGAATTAGAGGATTCTTTAGTCAAAACAGCATTAGCATTGGGCATATACCTAGGTGAAGTAAACTGATTCAATTTATCGACAAATAGTATATTTACATTTTCAAGTAATTATATTATTAAATGAGAGTAGCAGTAATTGGTGGTGGAGCAGCTGGATTTTTCTCAGCTATTCATGTAAAAGAAAACCATCCCAACGCAACAGTTACAATTTTTGAAAAAACTAAAAAAGTACTTTCCAAAGTAAAAATTTCTGGGGGTGGAAGATGCAATGTTACCAATGGTACAGAATCTATAAGTGAGCTTCACAAAGCATATCCAAGAGGAGGAAAAAAATTAAAAAAAATATTTCAAGAGTTTGGAACAATAGATACCATAAAATGGTTTGAGTCTAGGAATGTTCCCTTATACACACAAGAAGACAATAGAGTTTTTCCTAAATCTAACAAATCAGAAAGTATTATTAATTGCTTATTTAAAGAAATAAGAAAACTTAATATTTCACTTAAAACTGGTTATTGTATTGTAAAAATTGAAAACTTAGATGGTCGTTTAAACCTATATTTTAAGGAAGAAAATAAAATTCCTGAGGTTTTTGAAAAAGTGATAATAGCTACTGGAGGTTCTCCCAAAGAAGAAGGACTAAAATGGCTCGAAAATCTTGGCCACCAAATTGAAAAACCAGTTCCTTCCCTTTTTACATTTAACAATCCCAAAACACCAATAATAAAACTTATGGGTTTAGTTGCAGAAAATACCCAAGTTTCTATTCAGGGAACTAATCTTAAAGCACAAGGACCATTATTAATTACACACTGGGGGTTTAGTGGACCTGCTGTTCTAAAAACATCTTCCTTTGGAGCAAGAATTCTAAGCAATAAAAACTACTTATTTAAAATTCAAATAAATTGGATCAACGAAACTAATTTTGAAAAAGTAACAGGATTAATCCATCAATTAGTTAAAACTCATCCTAAAAAAACCCTGAGAAATTTAAAAGCATTTAAACTACCTGAAAGATTATGGAGTTTTATTGTTAAAAAAAGTGAATTAAGTCTGGAAAAAAAACTACACGAGTTAGGTAATAAAGGAATTCATAAATTGGTAGAAGTTTTATGTAATGACATTTATCAAATAAAAGGTAAAACCACCTTTAAAGAGGAATTTGTAACGTGTGGAGGAATAAGTTTAAATAGTATAAATTTAAATACTATGGAAAGTAAAGAAATTAAAAACCTTTATTTTGCAGGAGAAATAATGGATATTGATGCCATTACAGGAGGATATAATTTCCAAGCAGCTTGGTCTACTGGATATATTGCTGGAAAATTAAAAAATTAATACTTTTAGTTAATGATCCTTAAAATAAGTCATCTAAATAAAACCACGCTTTTTCTAATTTTCATAGTTCTTTAAATTGGAGTAATAGCGGAGTCCATAGAAATAATATCACTGGTGAATAATCCTGTTGAAATAAACCCATTTACAGTTGGAAATGTTATAGTTAATTTAAATACACTAGTGAAACTGGCTCCACTTGGAACAATATATTTATAGGGTTAGAGATTTTAGATTCAAACAATAATTACAAGAGTTCTATTACAGGAAAAACTCTTCTCAATCAACAAGCAGGAAATAACACTCAAAGTTCTGTTGATTTATTTATTAGTAGTTACAACACACTTTCAGGAAATTTAACTAATGGCGATTACTATCAAGTAAAAGCAATTTTATATGAAAGTGGAACTTGGGTAGGAAATGCATGGGCAGGTTATTGGAATACCAATCCATGAATAATTCAAGATACTAGTGGCATTAGTTACAGTACAAATACCATTTCAAAAGGGGCAGACATTAGCTGGATGACAGAAATGGAATTTAACGGATATTCATGGAAAGATAATAATGGGAATACTAGAGATCTAATGCCTTTATTAACAGATTATGAATTAAATGCAATAAGATTGCGAGTATGGGTAGATCCTAATAACTCTGGGGCAAATGGTTGGTGCGATATAGACGATTTGGTAAATAAATCAAAATTGGCAGATGCAGAAAATTTAGATATTATGATATGCATTCACTACAGCGACTGGTGGGCAGACCCCTCTATCCAAACCAAACCAGCAGCATGGGTTGGTCTTTCAGTTTCTCAACTTGAAACAGCAGTTTACAACCATACATATGATATTCTCAATGCCCTTGGAAATGAAAATATAGTTCCAAAATGGGTTCAAATTGGAAACGAAACAAATGACGGAATGCTTTGGCCAACTGGAAAAGCCTCAACTGGTGGATTTAGCAATTATGCTAAATTCATAAATGCAGGTACTAGCGCAGTAAAAAACTACAATAGTAATATTAAAACAATTATTCATTTAGCAAATGGAAATGACAATGGTTTATTTTTATGGAACATAGATGGTCTATTAAATAATGGATTATTAGCTAATATAATCGATGTTATTGGTATGTCTTTGTATCCCGATGAATCCAATTGGATTTCTTTGGTAGATGATGCTTATAACAATACGATTGATTTACAGTCTAGATACAATAAAGACGTAATGGTAGTTGAAGTTGGATTCTCAAATAATAGACCCGATATTTCTTATCAGTTTTTAACTTATATTATTGAAAAAACAAGACAAGCAAATGGATTAGGTGTTCTTTATTGGGAGCCTATCGCCCATGGCAACTTCACCAACTACTCTAAAGGAGCATGGGATATAGACGGGAGCCCTTCTATAGCAATGGACGCATTTAAAGACTTAGGTATTCAAAACGTGGAGGATAATAACTTTCTAAAAAATGAAAATTTTAAAATAATACCAAATCCTACTAAAAAGTTTTTAAAGATAGAATTAAATAGTCAAGACGATCACTTACTGTTAATCTTCAATATATTAGGTGAAAAATTAATAGAAATATGAGATTAGAAAGACATGCAAAAAATTGATGTTTCAAAGTTAAAAAATGGAATATATATAATTAAAATAAATAATTCAGAGCACAAGTTTATTAAACTTTGAAGACCATAAAATTCTTTAAAGTGTGTATTGAATTACGATATCTATAACCTTTCTTTTAAATATAGTTCATCTCTTAGATACAAATGGTTAGATTTATAATATGCAAATTGGAATAGATAGCTTCGCTGCAAGTGAAACAATAGAAAATTTGAATGGAATGCAAAATGCAATTTCTATTCAAAAACTATTGGAAAGAATAAAAAAATCAGATGAAGTTGGACTTGATGTTTTTGGAGTTGGTGAACACCACAGAAAAGAATTTCTAGATAGTGCTCCACATATAATTTTATCTGCAGCAGCTGCTCAAACCCAAAATATTATTTTAACAAGTGCAGTTACTGTTCTAAGTGCTGCAGATCCAGTGAGAGTTTTTCAAAACTATGCAACTTTAGATCTAGTTTCTAATGGAAGGGCTGAGATAATTGCAGGAAGAGGTTCATTTACGGAAGCTTTTGAATTATTTGGATATAAAATGGAGCAGTATGACGAGCTTTTTGAAGAAAAGCTAGAACTATTAATAGAAATACAAAAAAATGAAAATGTAACATGGAGAGGAGATTTTAGACCCCCTTTAATTAACCAATTTATTTATCCTAGACCTTTTCAGACACCATTACCTATTTGGATTGGTGTTGGAGGAACTCCACAATCTTTTTTAAGAGCAGGTACTTTAGGAATGCCATTAATGATAGCTGTTATTGGTGGAGAAACCCATAGATTCAAACCACTTGTAGACATGTACAGAGAAGCAGGAAGAAGGGCTGGACATTCGCCAGAAAATTTAAAAGTTGGATTGCATTCTCTAGGTTATGTAGCTGAAAACTCTAAGCAAGCAGTAGAAGATTATTTTCCTGGTTACGCAAAAACTTTTACAAGAATTGGCAGAGAAAGAGGTTGGCCACCAGTTACTCTGGAAAGATTTAAAGCCCAAAATGGTCCAACTGGGGCTTTAATGATTGGAAATCCTGAAGAAATAGCAGAAAAAATATTAAGACACAGCGAAGCCTTAGGCGGTTTATCAAGATTTACATTTCAAATGGATAATGCAGAATTATCACACAAACAACTTTTAAAGTCAATTGAATTAATTGGAGAAAAAATAAAGCCAATTGTTGGTTAATAAAGCCTTAAAAAAATGAACATTAATTGAATTCGTATAATTAATTTTTATTTTAGGATTATGAAAAGAAAAGATTTCATTAAAAAATCAGCCGCTTTAAGCGCTATTGGCCTTTCATCTCCTCTAATATTGAAAGCTAATAAACAAAAGAAAATATCAACTTACGATAAGCTGAAAGACCAAATAGGATTTAATCACCTTCCAAATAACGAAATAAAAACTATGAATAGTGTTGTTCACAAAGCAAATACAAGAGGCCATGCAGATCATGGATGGCTCAAAGCAAATCACTCATTTAGTTTTGCTAATTATTACAATCCTGAAAGAATGAATTTTGGAGTAATTAGAGTCTTAAATGACGATAGTATAGCCCCAAAAAGAGGATTTGGTACTCATCCTCATGACAACATGGAAATTATCACTATCCCATTAGAAGGAGATTTAAAACATCAAGATAATATGGGAAATGGAACTGTTATTAAAAATGGTGATATACAAGTTATGAGTGCTGGAACAGGTATTACTCACAGTGAGTTTAATGCAAATAGCGATTCTCATTGTAAGTTGTTGCAAATATGGTTATTTCCAAATAAGAAAAATGTGACTCCCAGATACGACCAGATAGCAATTAGTTCGATAGCTAAAAAAAATAAATTATATCAAATATTATCTCCTAACAAAAATGATCAGGGAGTTTGGATTCATCAAAACGCATGGTTTCATATTGGTGAATTTGTTGATAAATCTAAAGAGGAATATGTTTTAAGAAGTAAAGGAAACGGAATCTACTTTTTTGTAATTGAGGGAGAAGTAAATATTAATGATCAGGAACTTTCTAAAAGAGATGGGATGGGAATATGGGAGATTGATAAAATTAGTTTTGAGGCAAAAGCCAATTCTAAAATATTACTTATGGAAGTTCCACTTACAATTAATTAAGAAATCATTAGATTTATACAATGTCTGACTACACTATTGCCGTTAAATATGCCATGTTTTTTTTCATGGCAACCATGCTAATAGAATGGGTTGCTTCAAAAATATTAAAGCAAAAAGTCTACAATTTACCAGATACAATTTCAAGTATTAGCTCTGGAATGACCAATAATATTAAAAGCATTTTAAATCTTTCAGTAGTTATAATTAGCTACCAATGGATGTTTGAACATTTTGCAATATTTCAAATCAGTTCCTCATGGTGGGTATATGTTTTGGCATTTTTAGGAATAGATTTTGCCAATTATTGGATACACAGATGGAATCATGAATTTAATATACTTTGGAATAGACATATTATTCACCACAGTAGTGAAGAATATAATTTAGCTTGTGCACTAAGACAAACTATCTCAGCTGTTTTCCAGATTTATTTCTTTTTATATGTTCCATTGGCCATCCTTGGAATACCGCCAAAAGTAATAACTATACTCCTACCCATACATCTATTTGCACAGTTTTGGTACCATACAAAACTTATAAAAAATATGGGGTTTTTAGAAAAAATAATTGTTACCCCTTCTCACCATAGAGTTCACCACGCAATTAACTCTATTTACATAGATAAAAATTATTCCAACATATTTATATTCTGGGACTTTATATTTGGGACATTTCAAAAAGAATTAGAAAGCGAAACTCCAGTTTATGGTGTATTAAAACCAGCTAGAACTTGGAATCCTATTTTCATTAACTTCATGCATCTAATTCAGCTTTTAAAAGATGCTATAAAAGCTAAAAACTGGAAAGATAAGTTTAGGATTTGGTTTATGCCTACTGGATGGAGACCCAAAGATGTGGAAAAGCTTTTTCCGTTAGATATTATTTCAAATCCTCACCAATATAAAAAATACAATACTAATAAAGATAGTTTTTTAAATATATGGAGCTGTATACAATTAACCATTCATCTTGCAATGCAGTTTCATATAATTTATCTAATTAACTTTATTGAAAGTGATGATTTTAATGTTGCTGTATTATTAAGCGGATACCAAATGCTAGTACTTTATGGAATATTTTTTACTTTTTCCATTGGCTCTTTTACTTCTTTAATGGATCGTTCACGTTTCTCTTTAATTATAGAAATTATTAAAAATTCTATTGGATTTATAATTGTATTCTATTTTCAAGAGACTCTAAATATATTTCAAGGAGTATATTTACCTAAAAGCGCTGTAGTTTTATATTTAATAACTTCTCAATTAATTACTATTTTGTATTATTTTAAATTTCTGAAAGAGAAAAAGGTTACTTTTGCTTTATAAACCTCTTCTAGTATTAAACTTACTGTAGCAAGGGATAGAACGGTACTTATTTTTTGAATGTCTTTTAGATCTTAATAAACCTGCAAAAAGACCGCCCTCAATACTTTCTAAAATAATAGATATTTCATTTGTTCCACCAGAATATCCTCCCAATTCTGAAATTGTAAAATCTCTACTGTAAGACATGGTTAGAGATAAATTAGACTCTTCAAAAACCTTTTGATATCCGAATATAAAGTATAAAGCCTCTATCCTATCAAAATCGCTTCTTATTGATGTCATTTGTCTTCGGTAATAAAGCCCTAAATGTAGTGGATAAATCCAGCTTTCAATTATTCCAACTTGTAAAGTGGATAAATTTCCTTGGTTAACTAATAATGCAGAGTGTTTAACACCTCCGCTTAATTTTCCTTTACTAAATGGCCATAACATAGACCCGTGGAAAGTAAATCTTCTATTACTTGTATAGACACCATCATTTACAAAACTATTTCCTCTTTGAACAAAGTCATGAACAGCAAGCCCTAGTTCAAGATCTAAATCAATTGGTAGATTAAACCTTCTTGTTTTAGTTCCTCTCTTAAGATGATAGGTTAAAACTGTTCCCAATGCAAGATTAGAAGTTGTAAATGAATTGCTATTAGGAACTATAAATGAAGTACTGTAAATATTTCCTAAATAAGGATCTAATTCATCACTAAAAACAAGTTTTGACCAATCTAATTTCTTGGTTATATTCTGGTAGTGGAAACCAAACTGCCAAGCAACTGGACTTGGAAAAACATCAAATAGTCTATAAGCTCCTCCAAAATGAAATCTATCTGTTCTAAAATAACTCTCTCCTTCTAAACCAGTAGAATATAAAAAAGAGAGAGAAGAGTTAGATTGGTTTTGCCATGTGTCAAAAGAAACAGAGCTAGTATTAAATCGACTAGGGACTTTAGACCATTGATTTTTATTATTTAAAAACAATCTGAAGTTATTATCCATTCCAGACATTGCAGGATTTAAATAAAGTGGATTAAAATAATACTGACTAAATACAGGTTCCTGCGCATTTATATTTGCAGTAATAAATAGTAAAAAAATTATATTTATTATTTTTTTTATCATCTTACAACAGTTAAGGTTCCTGTTTTTCTTAGTACAGTTTCTTCAATTGGTTTTTGTCCTTCCCAAAAACTATCGTCTTTAAACTGTGCTTCAATTTTCCAAATATAAACATCTGGTTCAACATCAATTCCATTAAATTGACCATTCCAAGATTCAGTAGGTTTACCCTCATCGTCTAAAGCAGTACTTTCCCAAATAACATTTCCAAAAAGATCAAAAATTTCAACTCTATACTTTTTCATCCCAGTACCTTTAGGAATAAATCTAGACACTTCATAATTAGCAGCTGAAGGATATAATGCATTTGGAACATAAAGTGCCTTTTTATATTCAATATATAGTTCTTTAGTCAAACTATCTAGACATTGGTTGGAATTGTATGCATACAGGGTATAATAATAAGTACCGTCGTAATCATAACTGTAATAATAAGTAGGAAAAGCTTCATTGGATGTCTCTAAATCTGAAAAATTCCAAAAATAGGTATCAGCATCTATTGAATTGTTAATGAATTCTATAGATCCACTTAAAGGTTCATAACTTTGAATTTGATTTAATTCAAAATCAGCAATAGGTGCTGGAAGAATCTCTAATATGTTATTGCCTTGTGAAGTATCTGAGCATCCACTATTCAAGTTGTAAGCAAACAAGGTGATATTATATTGACCAACAGAATCAAAAACAAATGAAATTGAATCTCCATTTAATGTTATTCCATTGCCTAAATCCCAAATTAAAGAATCTGCAAATAAAGAAGTGGAATACAGAAAAGAGGTATCTCTCAAACAAATAGATTCATCAAAATTTAGAAGAGCATTAGGAACTTGATTATAAAAAACGTTAAAGTTGTTAGTCAATGTATCGTAACAATTGTAACTATTTCCAGTAATTAATTGAATATTATAAATACCAATAGAATCGTAAATAGTGGAAGGATTAGTAAAGGTATTTACTTGACCATTTCCAAAATCCCATTGAAAACTACTACCTCCTATCGAAGTATTACTAAAATCAACTTGTATAGGCAAATAACATGGATCTGTAGATATATAGGTATAGTTAGATGTAGGTGAAGGATAAATATTTAAATTTTCAAATGTTGAATCTTTACATCCGTTTAAATCTTCAACAACTAGTTTTACGGTATAATTTCCAGAATTTTGAAAGATGTGAGAGCCATTTAAAAATGATCCTGTGTTACCGTCGTTAAAATCCCAATTATAGAAGTTAGAATATTGTGAATTATTGGTAAAAATGGCATTAAAAGGTTCACATCCTATTGTAGTATCAAGACTAAAATCAGCAATTGGTATTGGACTAACATTGATATAATTAATAACAGAGTCTGAACAACCCAAAGAATTATTTGCTAAAAGAGTTACTTGATATATTCCGTCATCATTAAAACTAAAAAAGGGATTATTTTGGATAGAATTAGCTATTGTATCAAAAGTCCATAAATAAGAAGTAGCTCCAGAGGATGTATTTGTAAATGAATAATTAGATGGTAATATACAAGAATCCAACTTGGAATAATTAAAACTAACTTGAGGAACTGGAGATACATTCACACTACTAGTCAAACTATCAAAACAACCAAATTGGCCCATAACTACTAATGAAATATCGTAAGATCCAGGACTGGTGTAAGAGTAAGTTAGGTTTGGACTATTAGAAATTGATCCATTTCCAAAGTTCCAGGTATTGAAAATTGATCCTGTAGAATTATTAACCAAAGAAAAACTAGCTGGTAACACACAAGTGTCTAATTGAATAATATTAAATTGAGCATCGGGAGCAGGATTTACAACTATATTACTAGAAATACTATCGCTACATCCATAAGTATTGGATACAACAAGATTTACATTGAAATTTCCAGTTGATGTATAGTTATGAGTTGGTAAAGTGTTTATGGATGTTGAACCATCTCCAAAATCCCAATTATATGAAGATGCTCCAATAGAATTATTCTGAAAATTATAATTAATAGGCAAAACACATGTGTCTAACTGCACAGGGGTGAAATTTGAAATTGGTACTGGATATGGTATGATATCAAAATCAAAAGAATCAACACAACCACTTAAATCTTCAAATCGAACATTTACACTGTAATATCCACCGTTGGTGTAAGTATGAGATGGATTAGGCAGAGTTGATGTATTTCCATCTCCAAAATTCCATAGATAATAGCCAACGGTATTTACAGTACTTGAAAAATCAACAGGAAGAGGAATACAACCATTAGAAGTGTCAGATGTTGCAGTAATATCTGGATATGGCAATACTACTAGGTCCACCGAATCAAATGCTTCACAGTTGTTAGTTAGTGAAGAACCAGTTAATATAACTCTGTAGTTCCCAGAATCTGTAAAAATATGAGTAGGATTAGTAATATAGGAATAAGTACTATCTCCAAAATCCCAATTATTACTTATGCCATTATCAGAAAGGTTATTAAATTGAAAAACTGATCCAGCGCACAAAGTATCATCAATTACAGTAAATTCAATATTTGGAGAGGTATTAACCCTAATTGTTTTATACGCTGTATCAAAGTTACAAGCATTACTGACAGCTAAAGAAACTTGATAAGTTCCACTATCAGTAAAAGTGTGAGTTGGAGAGTATAAATTAGAAAAATTACCATCGTCAAAATCCCAACTTTGGTTATTACTTCCATTGACCGTAAACTGGTTAAAATCTACTGTAAAAGGCGCACAACCCACAGTTGTATCCACACTAAAAAACGCCACTAAATTACTTGGAGCTATGGTTACTATTTCTGTTGTTGTATCGGTACCACACTCATTAGTAACAGACATAACTATATTGTAAAAACTATTGCCATTTCCAGGTGCATAAAAATGATCAAAAATAGTATCTGAGTTAGATCCAAAAGTACCATCTCCAAAATCCCAATAATACACATCAGGTAATCCGTAGCTATTATTTGCCAAAGTAACAGATCCAGAAAGGCAATCTCCTACGTTTGATAAAAGTCCAAATCTGGAAACAGGCATTGGCATACTAATTATTTCAGTATTTTGAGTTGCAACTCCACAAACATTGGTGACTGTTAAAGAAGTATAATAAGTGGTGTCCGTATATAAACTTGCTGGATATGATTGATTAGCAGGTACTGTATCTGTGCTAATTGAATCTGTTCCCAAATGGTTTTCAAACCCTAGGTTCCATAAATAATCAACATATTTTCCAGTAGAATTATTGGTGAAATCCACAAGTAACGGCCCACAACCAGAGTCTGGGATAGAATAAGATGCAGTTGGAGGAGCCAATACTTCAAAAGAGGTTTTCATTGAATCTGTACATCCTGCACTAGTAACAGCAATATAATTTAAATCATAAAAACCAACAGTATTCAAATTAAATACAGGTGAACTTAAATTGGAGCTAATTCCATTAGAAATTGTCCAATAGTGATTTTGAACTGTTGTAGTTGTATTAATAATAGCATGCCCAACATTCAAACAAAATATACTATCATGAGTATAATTCACAATTGGTAAAGATTGTACGTCTATTTCCAGAGAATCATAATTCCAACAACCTGTAATTGGATGCTGATAAGAATAAACTAATTTATGAGTACCTTCTCCAGCTGTTGACGGACTAAAAAGTCCAGTACTAGAATTTAATATACCAGTTCCATCAAGTATTCCTCCCGTTGGTGAAAATTGAATAGTAGTATCTTCATCTGATAAACACATTTGAAAGCTTGCATCTAAAGTAATTTTTGGAAGAGGATGAATTAATAAATTCATTGTATCAGTAGTAAAACAATTTCCAGCACCTATATTATAAACAAGATCTACAGTATCAGCTGTTGTAACATTATAATCACCACTTAATGAAACTCCACTACCATACCAACTTCCTGCAGCCGGGGGCAAGCCATTTAACATAATTAAACCTGTATCTGCACACGCTTGAATATCCAGACCAGCGTCAGAAATTTGAGGTGGATTCACTGTTAGAATCATAGAATCAATATTGTAACAAGTATTTACATCTGTGAATTCATAATATAATTTAAAAGTTCCCGCACCATCCGGACTGTAAATACCATTACTTGTAATATTAGAATCTATCCAATTTCCACCAATTGGAGAAGCATTTAAGGAAACATCTACGGGAAGATCACAAATAACAGTATCCTGACCAGCATTAACAGCTGGAGAACTTCTCTCATTTACAATAACTGAATTATTATTGGTACAACCAAAACTATCTACAGCCGTAAGAGTAAATGTTTCTGTACCATCCATATCATAATATGGATTAAGAATAGTAATATCAGATAAAGAAGCTAAATCCCATGAAAAAGTATATGGTGGGATGGCACCTGAAATAGAACCTGTTAAAAAAGCAGTATCCTCAGGACAAACACTTTGATTTGTTCCAGCATCTACAATAGGCAATTCTAAAACATCTATAAAAATAGTATCAAATGCCTTACAGGTATTTACATCAGTAACTTCTAAATAAACGTTTTGGTCAGAGTTAGTAGAAATATTTGGTGTAGATGACGAGCTATTTGAAATAAAAGCATTAGAAGACCAATTGTAGGAATAATTAGGTGAACCTTCAGTAACTGTCGGAGATAGCGTAGTATTCAGACCAAAACAAATAGAATCTATAGGTTTTAAATCAATTACAGGGTTATCATGGATTTCAAAAATGAGACTATCTTGATCACTTCCACAATTATTAGTAACATCGATATAAGTTTTAAATACTCCAACACTATCATAGTAAATCATATTGGGTATTTCTAAGTTGGAGGTTTCATTGGCTGCAGATCCTGGAAAAGTCCATGAATAACCAGACATAATCCCAAAGCATGTATCAATTGTAGCTGTAGGAAATAAGTTTTTTGTATCGCATGTATCAATTATTGGATCAATGGTAACTATAGGTGCTCCTTGTACTGTAACTGTGTCCTGATGCAAGTCTGTTCCACAAACATTTGTAGCGGATAAATCAATAGTATAAAGACCTGCTTTGGTAAATCTGTAAATAGAATTAAGTGAATCATAATTTCCAAAGCCAGAAATTTTTATATTATCTGCAGTAAATATCTGATCTACAGTATTCATAGAAATTTTAAGTTCAAGAATAGAACCACTAACACTGTCTTGAGAAACAGTAACAGCATCAAAGTCCCCTGTCAGAGAACCATTGTTTTCAGCAACAGTCCAAGGACCGCCATCTATTCTATACTCGGTCTTAAGTTCATTAAGATTAGCAATTGCATTGTTGAAACCTGGTAGGTCATTTATTTCTTCAACAGTCAGTGCTCTACTGTATAAACGAACTTCATCTATAAGACCATTAAAATATCTGTTAAGACCATCGTTACCAATTTTAAAATCGTCAAAGGAAGCTGTGTTTATGGTTCTAGATTGAATAACACTATAACCTTCTAATTGACCATCTACATATAAAAGAATCTGAGAAACATCTGTTGTACCATTTGGTAAAACTGCACAAACATGGTGCCATTGATTATCCCTTAAATCTGTCGATCCGCAAACAAAACCAGAATTAACTTCATATCTAATAGAGCCTGAAATTCCATTATCATCTTGAATTCTAAATGTTGAATTTTGACCAGGTACATTATTTCCCCAATATGCAACAACACCTGTTGTGGAAGTTTTTATCCATGCAGCAATAGTTCTAGAGGTTGAACCTGAAATTCCTTTATAACCAGTTGCAATTACTTCATCATCTACTCCATCAAAAGATAATGCTGTACCTACTTTTCCAGCTACCCAATTAGCTCCAGAAATAGTTGCATTTCTAGAATTTCCAGAAGAATCTCCAGCAACAAGCCCGCTATTTTCATCCATTTCCCAATGGCCTTCCAAATTGGTATTACTTGAATAATTGATAACACTTTCCTCTGCATGTAGGTCTAAAGAAACCATATTGTAAGAGCTAATATCCACTACTGGAGAATACCATATAGCAGTTCCGTTTAAGCCTTTAGCCTCTAGTTTTTCATTTCTTATTTTGAACCAATCATTTACATCTACCATATTAGCCCCAGAAACATCCATAGTCCAATCCACAAGATTAAGGTTGGAACTTGCTCCATCATATCCCAAATTATCCATTCCATCAAAATTTTGATAATATTGGTTTACCAACGAAGAGTCTGAAAGAACTTTTTCAATAGTAGGACCTGTAGAGCCCCTACATCCATTAATTAATGTAGAAAAACTCCAATCAAAAGTGGCATAATAATCATTTTTTGAAAGAGAAATATTATTATTAGATACCGAAAATGGGCCACAATCAATATCTTTATCCATAATAAATTCTGCAGAAGGTAAAGAATCTATTTTGAATTCATACTCTGTCGAATCACTTGAAATTCCTCCTCCACAACGAGCGCTTTTATAAAGCGCAATTTTATAAGTATTTCTTTCATGAAAAGTAAGAGTGATTTCCGGAGTTCCATAAGTCGTTGAATCGTAATAATCTAATGGTAAGGTTCCCAAAGAACCAGCAGTTACCGTAAAGCCTGTATTTGGAGTAATTTTCCAAGCAGTAGCTCCAATTGTATCACAAGAATAATCATATCCAATACCATTCCAAGATGATAATACAAATTTTCCTGCTTTAGTAGAATCTACAAATGTTACAGGAACATTTATACAAAAAATTGAATCTGTAGAATCTATTTTGGCAACAGGAGGAGAAGATTGTGTGATTGGAAACACACTGGCCGATGATGATCCACATCCATTAGTCGCAGTTATTGCAATAGAAAATATATTATCCTGACCGGCGAAACTATATCCGCAAGAAGCTTCGTCGAAAGAGTGGTTGATAACAGATTTAATTAAATTATCTTTTGGATTAGGGTGAATAAAGGAAGAATCTGGTTTTCCATCGTTAGTAAATTTTAAATACGAGGTTCCTGGACTATTAATCGTAGTGTCGCCTGTAGCCAAATCAATGGTGAAAAATTCCACGGGAAATCCGTAGCTAGCAGGTGCACATCTTCCTGTAGTATTGCCAGGTGTTCCTAAAGATACAGCAGGATTTGTTCCATAAAAGAATTCTTTCTTATAAGTTCTAACACAACCTGTAATATTATCAGTTGCTGTTAAAATTATATCATATGCACCTTGACCTAAGTAAGTATTACTGTAAATTACACCAGGTAAAACATTATTTATTGAATTTCCATCTCCAAAATCTAGGTCATAAGAAACATTTGCTGAATTATTTACAACACTAGCATTAGTGAGTTCTAGTTCTAATGTAAATGTTGGATCTTCACTTCCGCATTTTGACCAACCACCTGTCTGAGCAGAAACAGTCATGTAGTCATCGTCTGTTGGATTTAATGATAAAAACGGGGAGATTAAATCTACTTCAGGCGCTAATTGAATACTAATTGGAGCGGTAACTGTATCCTTACAACCGTTAGAGTTTGCCCAAATATACATTATGTCAACTGATACAATAGCACTACCATAACCAGCAGTTGAAGGGTCGTAAGTATTATTATCAACACCAGTATCTGCAGCATAATAACCACCAAGAGGTAAACCACCTGATAAATTTACTGGTGAGTCTGAACTGCAATAACTACCATGGGGACTTGAAGTTACATTTGTAGGTTTTGGATTTACTGTTATTGTAATAGATTCTGAATTAGTACACCCATAGTCATCCTCCACTGAGACTGTAAATATTTCACCATCTACCATACCCACAACCTTAGTTGTAGTATCTTCAAATGTTAGAATATTTGCATTTCCGTTAGTAGTCCAATTCCAAAGACTTGCATCCCCCCCTATTTCAGATAAAACTAAAGTATCGTCAATACATACTGGAGAATTACTTTGGATTGCAACTTGTGGAGTAACATTTATATAAAAAAGAGAACTATCCTTACAAATATTTCCATTATAGTTTAGACTAGAAACTACTTTATAAATAATATCATTAGTTGGATTAGCAGTTGGACTTAATAAAGTTGGATCGTCCAAAGACGTTGAAGGAGTCCAGGTGTATGAAATAGATGGATTTCCACTACCTGACCAAACAGCGGTATTAGCGCTTCCTAAACTAACTGATGAGCCATAACAAAGATTTGTCTTATAGGTTTGTCCAGTAACCTTTACATTATCGAATCTTATGTATTCATTTCCGTAATCATTATTTACTGAAATTCTAATTTGTATTGTATTGCCTCTTAATCCATTTTGAGAAACTGTTCTACTATTAAAATCATTAAATATTTGACCATAAGTAGAGAAAAAAGTCCAAACTCCTCCATCAATACTGTATTCTGATTTTATATAATCTGAACTTTCTAATGATCCACTCTCACTAGCATCTAAACTTAAGGCAACATTATGGAAATTAGAAATATTGATAGCTGGAGAGTACCATATACAATTTCCATCAACATCTTTAGCTTCTAACTTTTCATTTACGACCTTAAAATAATCATCATTATTGGAAAGTGTAGCATTACTTACATCTACTGTCCATGAACAACCAGCTACGTCTATACTAGATCCAAATGCACCCTTATTATTTTGCCCAGAAAAATTTTCTTCGTATAAAGTCTCTGTAATTAGATTGGCATTAGTACCAGCATTCACTGAAAGGTTAGAACATTGTGAATACGATAGATAATTAATAATAGTTAATAAAATAAATATAATGAACCTGATTGATTTCATAGAGGCACAAATATATAATTTACATATTAATTATAAGAAACTCAGTACGTCTATTTTCTTGGTGCTCTTCTTCAGAACAAGGTACTATTTTAGAACCTTCACATTCACATTTATTTTTCAGCTTGGATTCCCCAAATCCTTTGCCATATATTCGTTCTGGGTTAGAAATTCGTGCTTTAATAAAGCTTGCAGAAGACTTGGCTCTTCTGTCCGAAAGATTTCTATTGTATGTTTGTGAAGCTCTACAATCCGTGTGCGATCCTAACTCCACCAACATCGTAGGATAATCGTTCATTACTTTCACTATTTTAAGAAGTTCAGTAGCAGCATCATCTCTAATATTAGATTTGTTTAAATCAAAATAAATTGGATTAATTTCTATAATTGTGGCTATATCAACTCCAGAAACTAACCTTGCAAGAGTAACTTCTGCAGTATCGTAATACTGCCCATCAGTAACTATATATGTAAAAGTGTCTGACTCAACATAATAATCTTCAGGATAATAGGTAAAAGAACCATCCTTTTTAAAGTCTATTTCTCCATGCAAAGGCGAATCAAGTAATATAGTAGTTAAAATATCCCCTCCAGAATCAGAATCGTTATGTAAGGTTCCAATTATTGAATCTGCAGAAAAATTTTCTCCTTTTTTAATTACATAATGATCATCAACTGCAACTGGAATTGTTTTATCCAAAGCTTTTATAAAAACGTTAATTGTATCGTTTGAATACAAATCATTTAAAATTCTGTAAGTAAATTTATCTACTGAAACCTTATCATTATTAGGGGTGTAAATAAAGGTGCCATCGCTATTGAAATTAATTTTCCCATTGGACGGATTACTTAAAATTTCGGCTTTATGAAAAACATTTTGGTTAAGAAAATCTTGGGTAGTATCATTTAAAAAATCATTGTTAAGAACAGAATTTGAAATAACTTCAAGAGTCTCTCCTTTAATCATTGTATAATAATCATCTGTTCCTTCTGAAATACTAGGGTTAAGCTTAAAACAATATATATCATCATCTCCTTTACCACCTGCTCTATTGGAGGAAATAAATCCAAACTTGATATCTTTAGAAATAAAAAAAGAAAAATCGTCTTTTGGAGAATTAAATGGTTTTCCTATGTTATCAATCTTTAACAAAGTAGAATCTAAATAGTTATAAACCATAAAAATATCCAATCCTCCTAATCCAATTCTACCATCAGATGAATAAAATAAAATATTATCATTCATAAAATAAGGAAAAACTTCATTTCCTTCTGTGTTAATCTTTTCACCTAGATTTATTGGATCAGATAATTTGTTTATTTTTTCAAGTTTTCCGTTTATTTTCTTTTCTTGAACACCAAAAATTTCACAGTAATATAAATCTAGACCTCCAAATCCTCCAGGCATATTACTTGAGAAAAATAATTTTTTCCCATCGTTAGATATTGTTGGGTGCATAACAGAATAATGGTCGTTATTAATAGAAAGTGGAACAATACTATCTTGTTCATCAAGCTCTCCGGTTGCAACAGAATACAAACTTAAATAAAGAACATCGTCATTAGCTTCTATATTATTACTTCTTGTGAAATAAACAGTTTTTTTATCTGATGTGATTAGACATGGACCTTCTTGATATTCATTGGACAATTCACCACTTAAAGATTCTGTTGAAGATAGCTCAAGAGAGGGGTAATTTAGCTGGGTTTTAAAAATATCATAAGTAGGTTGTTCTGGTTTCACAAACTTTGATTTTTTAATTTCTTTAAGAGAGGATTTATTAGCACTTGTAAAAAGGGTATAGTATGTATTGGTAGAATCATTTTTCACAGCGTATGCTCCAAAGTCAGAGTTTTCAGTATTAATAGATAAATTAATTAAGTCTACTTTAGAGATATTGTCCAAAAGCTCTTTGTGAGCAGTATTACTCTTAAATATTTCCGCTCTTTTTTCTTTTGAAGAATTGGCATATTTATTTCTAATATTCTCAGCTTCATCAAACTTTTCATTCATATATAACAAGTGAGAGTAGTTGTACCAATCCGCAGAGCTATTTGTTTTTTCAGCAACAATTTTGAAATAACGCTCTGAACTATCTATATTATTTAAATTCAAATACGATTTACCAAGTTTTCTTAATACATCTATATTTTTATCTTTTAAATCACTAAATCTATCAATTGCTTTTTGGTAAGATTCTTTATCATAATAATAATTCCCCCAGTCAATGGCTACTTGATCACTTTTGCCAAAACCAAATTGAAATATTGGAGCATTTTTGAAATCATATTTATTAGAGCTTAAAGCGTTAGAGTTGTTATTGGATAAGTTAGAATCAACTTTAACAAGAATCCCACCTTTATAGTAACGGATTGTTCCATCCTTACCATTTATCTTTATCACTGGATCAATCCCATTTTTCTGTGAAAAAGTTATTGTAAATGATAGAGATAAAAATATAAGTAATATGTATTTCAAATTGGCAACCATTAAAAATATCTTGGAGATTTAATTACCTTTTTAACCTCGTAAAAATAATCGTATCTGATAGAGATTTCGTGAGATCCACCATTGTACTTAAAAGTTTGGTTTCCCAAAGAATAACTAAAAGAATAACCTACAGAAATTTGATTGTTAATATTCATACCAGCTAATAATGAATAAGCTCCACCATTATTAGAAGAAGGTAGAATTAATCCAAAAGGGGCTCTAAATGCTAATCCAGCCCATAATTTATCTTTTAGAATTAGTAATGCTGAAAGGTCTAAAGTACTAGCAGCATTTCTAGTTACTTTGACAAAAGTACTTGGTCTTATTTTTATTTCGTCATTTATTTTGAATATGCCACCAGCTATTAAAAAATAATGTCTTTGAGTAGAGTTAAAATCATAATTTACCAGGTGAGGAGATGAAAGACCTACATAAAATTTTGGTGTATAATAATATAGCCCAAATCCATAATTGGGCATAAACTTCCCATTATTTACCATAAAAGAATTATCTATTTGATTATCTAGTTCTAAAGTATTTAAATCAAATCTTGAATGATTTCCTCCAACTTTAACCCCCATTGATAACTTATGGTCGCTAAACAAGTCTAAATGATAAGCAAAATCCAATGTTAAATTGTTTAATACTGCTGGTCCTATCCTATCGTTCGCAAAACTTAACCCGAATCCTAAAGATTCATTGACTAGCGGAGTGTTTACACAAATAGTATGAGACCAAGGTGCCCCTTCAAAACCTGTCCACTGAGACCTATTAATCATCGTTGCATTTATCACATCTTTAGAACCTACATATGCTGGGTTTACAGACTGATGGTTAAACATATAATAAGTAAACATTGCATCTTGTTGAGATTTGCTAGAAACCAAGAAACTAAAAAATAGAGATATTAATATTAGTCTTTTCATAGTTATTTATTTCTTAAGTAAACAAATCCTTTAATTGGCTTTTTACCCTCATGTTCACCTCCAAAAGTAATAATATAGAAATAAGTTCCTTCTGGAACATTACTGTTTCCAAGAATTAGTCCATTTAAGACATTAGGGATTCCATTCCATTCGTTATTTATTCCATAATTATCTGTTTCAAATACTTTTGTCTCCCACCTACTATAAACTTCTACGTGGTTTATAGGATACTGATCTATTCCAGAAATATGCCAAGTATCATTTACATTATCCCCATTTGGTGAAAATCCTTCTGGTATTAAAACAGTTTCCAATTGTAGAAGGGTTGGTTCTGAAATTTCATCAGATCCACAAACATAACTAGGTGTTGAAACTACAAGCTGTAATAGGTTTTGATCAAACTCTTTGGCTAATCCGTACATTGATAATGTGTTTGTTTGTGCTCCACTAAAAATATTATTATCTGTAACATTAGTCCAAGAAGCACCACCGTCTGAACTAATTTGCCATTGATAGAAAATATTAGATAAAGAGTTTGATTCTGTAGTTAAAACAATATCATCTCCTTCACTAAATATCTCAAGTTCTGATGGATGAATATCAAATACTACTTGAGAGCCTACTTCTAAGAAGTCATAGATTCCATTAGAGTCAAAATCTCCAGGAATTAAATACCCAACGCTGTTAACAACTAAGCCTAATGAGTCCTGAGAAGTTGGAGAATCTCCTAAAAGACCATCTCCATCTCCGTCAATAAAACCTGCTTCTATCACGTCACTACAACCATCTCCGTCGCTGTCTAAATCTAAATAATCTGCAGTACCATCACTATCAGTATCTATTGGAAGTGAACCTTGAGAAACATCTGACATACCATTATTGTCAGTATCAGAATAACCAGTGTCTAGCAAATCAATTACACCATCATTATTTGTGTCTTGAGAACCATTACCTGATTCAACCACGTCATAAATTCCGTCATTATCACTATCCAAGTCTAAATAATCTAGTACTCCATCACTATCATAATCTAATGGGTTTGTTCCTTGGGTATTATCTGACATACCATTATTGTCTGTATCTGTAAATCCAGTGTCGTTAGAATCTACTACCCCATCGTTATTGGTATCTTGAGAACCATCTCCACCTTCAATCACATCGTAAATTCCATCGTTATCACTATCTAAATCTAAATAATCAGCAATTCCATCTTTGTCACTATCTAAAGGACTAGTATTTTCTGAACCATCTGCCATTCCATTATTATTATTATCGCTAAATCCAGTGTCATTAGAATCAATTACTCCATCGTTATTTGTGTCTAGGAGTCCATTTCCAGATTCAACAACGTCAAAAATCCCATCGTTATCACTATCTACATCTAAATAATCAGGGATACCATCACCATCTGTATCACCAGGTCCTTCAACCACATCGGAAATACCATCATTGTCGTCATCTTCGTCAATATCATTTGGAATACCATCGCCATCTGTATCGTCACAATAGATTAACAAATCGATAGTAATAATACTGTCACAACCTGTAAAATTGACCAGCGTATCATAATAAATTCCTGTAGCTGTATAAATATTTCCTAGAGGCGACAAATAAGAACCACAAGCAGTATCTGTAACCGTAACGAATGAAGAGTAATTTATAATTACGTTATAATTTATAATACTATCACAACCACTAACTGACACCAATGTATCATTAAATGAACTTGATGAAGTTATTAAAACACCATTTGGAGTTAAGTACTCATCACATGCATTTATGTTTATATAGGTAATTGGAATTGCAGTATCAACAACTAAATCTAATACATATAAGGTATCACATCCATTTGTATTTTCTATAGTGTCATAATATATTCCTGTTGTATCTAAATAATTTCCACCAAATAAAATACTATCATTATTACAAATCTGAGAATTTAATGGAATTGTATAGAACGTTGTTACTGTAAGCGTAGTTGATGTAATACTATCACAACCAGTAGCTGTCTGTAAAGTATCAAAATATACTCCACTAGTTGACTGATAAATTCCTCCAGCTAAAATACTATCACCAGAGCAAATTTGAACAAAATTATTTGTCATAGTGCTCTGATTTATAATCAAGTCTAAGGTTAAAATACTGTCACAACCTGTAGCTCTTTGTAACGTATCATTATAAATTCCTGATTGGTAATAAATAACTCCGTTCCAACTAACACTATCGCATCCAACTAATGTTGTCGTGTCATCAAAATAAGTACTATTAATTGTTAAATCTAATGTTACTATACTAT